>NZ_RZQY01000079.1:0-14791 GCF_003998575.1 Mesorhizobium sp. M7A.F.Ca.CA.001.10.2.1
GCGCGTTACCGACGCGCTGGCCGCCAGCCGCTACGGCAAGGACGTCTCCGACACCGAGGTCCGCGCCATCATGGCGGCCGAGGTGGAAAAAGTGCTGACCCATGTCGCCATGCCGCTGGAGCTCGATCTCTCGCACAAGCCGCATGTCATCCTGGTGGTCGGCGTCAACGGCACCGGCAAGACCACCACGATCGGTAAGCTCGCCGCCAAGCTCACCGATGGCGGCCTGTCGGTGATGCTCGCCGCCGGCGACACCTTCCGCGCCGCTGCGATCGAGCAGCTGAAGATCTGGGGCGAGCGGACGAAATCGCCGGTCATCGCCTCCAAGATCGGCGCCGATGCCGCAGGGCTCGCCTATGACGCCTTCGAGAAGGCCAGGGAAGCCGGTTCCGACGTGCTGATCATCGACACCGCCGGCCGCCTGCAGAACAAGACCGAACTGATGGCCGAGCTCGAAAAGATCGTTCGCGTGCTGGGCAAACTCGATCCGGAAGCACCGCACACCGTGCTGCAGACGGTCGACGCCACCACCGGCCAGAACGCGCTCAACCAGGTCGAGATCTTCCGCAATATCGCCGGCGTCAACGGCCTGGTGATGACCAAGCTGGACGGCACGGCACGCGGCGGTATTCTGGTGGCGATCGCGGCAAAACACAAATTGCCGGTTTATTTCATCGGCGTCGGCGAACAGGTCGACGACCTCGAACCGTTCTCAGCAAGCGAATTCGCCAGGGCGATCGCTGGAGTAGCCTAACAAGCATGTCCCAAAAAGGTGCAGACTTTTTGGATCAGATCATGCGCAAGAAAGAGATTCCATGAACCCACCCATTCTCGAACGCGATCCGTCGGACCCGCAGAAGCAGAAGAAGGAAGGCGTCAATCCGCTGCTCAAGCTGGTGCTCGAGCTTGGGCCGTTGATGGTGTTCTTCTTCGCCAATGCGCGCAGCGGATGGCTGGTGCAGAAATTCCCTGTTCTGGCCGAGTTCGGCGGGCCGATCTTCGTTGCCACCGGGCTGTTCATGGCCGCCACGGCAATCGCGCTGATCGCCTCGTGGCTGCTCACCCGCACCTTGCCGATCATGCCGATGGTGTCGGGCGTCGTCGTCTTCATCTTCGGCGCGCTGACGCTCTATCTGCAGGACGACATCTTCATCAAGATGAAGCCGACCATCGTCAACACGCTGTTCGGCGGCGTGCTGCTCGGCGGCCTCTACTTCGGCAAGTCGCTGCTTGGCTATGTCTTCGATTCAGCCTTCAGCCTCGACGCCGATGGCTGGCGGAAACTGACCTTCCGCTGGGGCCTGTTCTTCCTGTTCCTGGCCATCGTCAATGAGGTGGTGTGGCGCAATTTTTCCACCGACGCCTGGGTTACTTTCAAGGTCTGGGGCATCATGCCGATCACGCTTCTATTCACCTTCAGCCAGATGCCGCTGATCCTGCGTCATTCACTCGAGGACAAGGCCGGCAAAGAAGAGAAGGCCGGGAAATAGAGCAACTCCAAGAAAAGTGTCCGGAGCTGCGTCAAAACAAAGGGAAACAGCGGTTCTGCGTTCGTGAGACAATGAACCGTTCTGGGGAGAGGGACATGGAATTCATCACCACGCACGACCAGTTGAGGACGATCTACAAGACGCCACGGCCAACCGACGGTTCTATCCGCAAGGAGCTGAAAAAACTTGACGGCCATTGCCGCTCCTTCATCGGCAAGAGCCCGTTCGTGCTGATCGGCTCGTCCGACGGTGCCGGCAACGCCGACGTGACGCCGAAGGGCGACAAGCCGGGCTTTGCCACCGTTCTCGACGACACCACCATCGCCATTCCCGACCGGCCCGGCAACAACCGGCTCGACACGCTGGAGAACATCCTCCTCAATCCCTCGGTCGGGCTGCTCTTCCTCATTCCCGGCATGAACGAGACGCTGCGCGTCAACGGCGATGCCCGCATCACCGTCGACGCAAATTTGCGCGAACGGCTCGCCGTCGACGGCAGGGAGCCGCAAAGCGTCGTCGTGGTCAGCGTCAAGGCCGCCTACATGCACTGCGCAAAAGCCTTCATGCGCTCGGATTTGTGGAAGCCGGAAACCTGGTACGACCGCGCGACGCTGCCGACGCTCGGCCAGATCATGCGCGATCAGCTGGCGGTTGCCGATTCCGCCGAGGCGACCGATCGCTGGCTCGACGAGGAATACAAGAAGACGATGTGGTAGGTTTTTCGACCCACGATTCGTCCTGACTGGTCCATCTTGCTGAACATCCTTGCCATTTCCGGAAGCCTGCGCGCGGCTTCCACCAATTCGGCCCTGATCGCAGCACTGGCGCGCAACGCACTGCCCGGCTGCCGCGTCAGCGTCTATGACGGGCTTGGCTGTCTGCCGATCTTCAATCCCGACGACGAGGGCGAGCGGACGCCGCTCGAAGCCTCCGAACTGATCGATGCCGTCAGCCGAGCCGACGGCGTGATCGTCTCCTGTCCGGAATATGCCCATGGCGTACCGGGCGGGCTGAAGAACGCCCTCGACTGGCTGGTCTCGCGCGATGCCGCTGTCGCCAAGCCCGCCATGCTGGCACACGCCTCGCCGCGCTCGCTGTTCGCCCGCGCCGCACTGGCCGAGATCATGCGCACCATGTCGTTCGCACTTTGCGACGACGTGCTGGAGATTGCCCTGCTCGGCAAGAAGCCACCGGAGGTGGAGGGCATCCTCGACGAGCCGGGGAACCGGCAGGCGATGCATGATGCGCTGAATGCCTTCGCGGAGTTTATCCGCTCGCGTTGAGCGGCGGCCACCCCAGACCTTCGAGCTAGCCCTTTCGCAGCGTCTCCACATCAGTCTTCCCAACGTACCAATCGCGCGCGTTGATCTCTTCAAAAACCACCCAGACATCGTCGTTGCTCAGCCCGGTGGCGTCCATGATGGCCGCCGTCACCTTTTTGGCGATGTCCGCCTTCTTGCCCGCCGGATCGGCTGATATCACTTCCTTGACGATGCGGATGTTGACGAATGGCATTTTGTCCTCCCGGGATGTTCGTGCTCGCGACCCGCTTCGATGAAACCGTCGAACGGCCGCCAGTGCTCCAGTCTCAGCCAGTGCTCCAGTCTCAGTATGTCTTGGCGCCGTTGACCATCAGCCGCACCATGTAGAGCGACGTGGTGCCGGCGATATAGAGGCAATTCAGCTTGTTGCCGCCGAACACGCAGTTGGCGGTGACTTCCGGCACCTTGACCTTGCCGATCAGCGTGCCGTCCGGATCGTAGCAATGGATGCCGTCGGCGGCACTCGTCCAGATGCGGCCGTCCTCGTCGAGCCTGAAGCCGTCGAACAGGCCGGCCGTGCAGTCGGCAAAGATTTTCTCGCCCGAAACCTTCTTGCCGCCCTTGCCGACATTGAAAACCCGCATATGCGCCGGATTCTGCGCGCCATGCGTGCGGCCGGTATCGACGACATAAAGCTTGCTCTCGTCGAGCGAGAAAGCCAGGCCGTTGGGCCGGACCATGTCGGTGATGACGGCTTCGACCTCGCCCGTGCCGGGATCGACCCGGTAGACATGGCAGGCGCCGATTTCGCTCTCGGCCCTGTCGCCCTCATAATCCGTATCGATGCCGTAGCTCGGATCGGTGAACCAGATCGAGCCGTCGGATTTCACCACCGCGTCGTTGGGCGAATTCAGCCGCTTGCCCTTCCATTTGGACGCGATCGTGGTGACCGAGCCGTCGAACTCGGTGCGGCTGACACGGCGGCCCGAATGCTCGCAGGTGATCAGCCGGCCCTGCCGGTCGACGCTGTTGCCGTTCGAATTGCCGGACGGCTGGCGGAAGACGCTGACATTGCCGTCGGTTTCGTCATAACGCAGCATGCGGTTGTTGGGGATGTCGGACCAGACGACATAGCGGCCGGCGGCGAACCAGGCCGGCCCCTCCGCCCACTGGCATCCGGTGAACAGCTTCTCGACCTGCGCGTTGCCGTTGAACAGGCGCGCGAAGCGCGGATCGAGAATTTCATAATAGTCTGCGGCCGCCATGCTTTCCTCCCGGCATCAATGACACCGGATCAAGCCAGCCGGAGGGACAGAAGGCAATGTGGGTACGCACAGTGTCATGCAAAAGATCGCTTGCCGGCTCTGCGCATGACGTTAGCGCCGTATTAACCGGCTATGCGTCCAGCGCAATGGTGCATTGCAACATCTTCTTTTTGCAATGCACCATTACTATGTCATGCTTCGTATCGATCAAGGGAGGAAGAAACCGCCGCCGAAACGCGGCGCCAAAAAAGGAACCTTGCTATGATCCTCGACAGTCTCATGACCCGCGCTCGCAACAGCATTGCCAAGCGCAAGCACTACAACCGCCTTGTCGCCGAAATCGACAGCTTTTCCAGCCGCGATCTGGCCGACATGCGCGCCGACCGCTCGGAAATGCTCTACCAGATCCACAAGCAGATCTACGGCTGATCTCGAGTCCGATAAGACGCACCGCCAAGGTGCGTTGAGATTCAGGTCAGGCCGAGACGAAAACGGTGGTTTCCGAGAACCGGAGCGGAGCGTACTTAAGTACGTGAGCACCGGAAGCGCAGGAAGCCGCCGTTTGCAGCCCGGCATCACCTGAATATCAACGTGCCGCCAGCGCCTTGTCGATCTGTGGCAGCAAGAGATCCCTCGCCGTCTCGGGCGTCAGCGGGCCGACATGCTTGTAGGCGATCTTGCCGTCCTTGCCGATGACGAAGGTCTCCGGCACGCCGTAGACGCCCCAGTCGATCGCCGCGCGGCCCGCTTCGTCAACCCCTATCGCCTGGAACGGATTGCCGAGATCGCCGAGGAACCGGCGTGCATTTTCCGGCCGGTCCTTGTAGTTCAGCGCCGCCATGGTGAAACGCTTATCCTGCGACAGCGCCAGAAGCACCGGGTGCTCTTCGCGGCATGGCGCGCACCACGACGCGAAGACGTTGACCAATGTGACCTTGCCGGCGAAGGTTTTCGAATCGAGCCCCGGCAGGTTTGACCCCTCCAGCGCAGGCAGGCTGGTTTGCGGCGCCGGCAGGCCGATCAGGGCCGATGGCACTTCCGAAGCATCGCGCCCCGACAGCAGCTGCGACAGGAAGAGTCCGGCCAGGCCGAGGAAGATCAGCAGCGGCAACAGCACGAACAGGCGACGAGTGCGTGGGGGTGGCGTTTCCGTTTCTGTGGTCATGGCTTTGCCGCCTTGTCGGAGCGCCGCCGCACGCCGGATGCCTCCAGTTCGGCGAGTTCGCGCTTGCGCGCCCGCTGGTCGAGCAGGATCCAGCCGATCAATCCGGCCAGCACCACGGCCGTAATGCCATAGGCGGCGGTCACGTAGAGTGCATGCGCGCTCATGCGACGGGCCTCGCTGAAGTGGGGGCTTCCAAGCCGATCATGTCGCCCAGTCTAGACATGCCTTTCCCTTAGCCTCGCTCCGTCGGCTTCGCAATCGGTCGCCGCGCCGCAGTCATACGCCACATCAATCCGTTCCATGCCGCAGCGCCAGCGCCGCCGAGACCGGGCCCAGCACGCCAAGAAACAGGGTCAGCGCGGCAAGAATGAGGAAGGGCTGCAGAAACGGATCGGGATTGGCGGTCGCCCCATAGCTCGCCGAAACACCGAAGATCAGCACCGGAATGGTCAGCGGCAGCACCAGTACCGAGATCAGCAGCCCGCCACGCGGCAGCGCCACTGCCACCGCAGCACCGGCGGCGCCGATGAACGTGATTGCCGGGGTGCCGACCAGCAGCGTCAGCGACGTGGCGCCGATGCCGAGCGGCTCCATGTTCATGAACAGGCCGAGCAGGGGCGCGGCGATGACCAGCGGCAGCACGCTGCCCGCCCAATGCGCCAGGCATTTCACCAGCACCGTCAAGGCCAGCATATGGCGATCATTGCCGAGCACCAGGAGATCGAGCGAGCCGTCCTCGCGGTCGGCCTGGAACAGCCGGTCGAGGCCGAGCAGGCAGGACAGCAGCGCGCCGATCCACAGGATGGCCGGTCCGATGCGGGCCAGCAGCTTCAGGTCTGGCCCTACTCCGAACGGGATGGTGGCGATGACGGCGAGGAAGAAGATGACCCCGGTCAGCGCCCCGCCGCCGGCACGGATGTTGAGGCGGATGTCGCGCAGGAAGAGCGCTAGCATGGTATGAGATGCTCGCGCGCCATCATCAACCAGTTCCCCCGATCCTCAACTCCGTCCCCTCGATCCCCAGCGGCAGATGCGTCGCCGCGACAATCATCCCGCCATCCGTGCAATGCTTGGCCATCAACCCCGCAAACCGCGCCTCCGACGCCTTGTCCAGCCCTGCTGTCGGCTCATCCAGCAACCACAATGGCCGGTGGCTGACCAGCAGTTTCGCGATCGCCGCGCGCCGGCGTTGCCCGGTCGATAGATAGCCGAACGGCAGGTGGCCGATGCCGCCGAGCCCGACCGTTTCCAGCGCCTCTTCGACGCCGAGCTGTCCGTCGCCGTTGAAGTCGCGCCAGAAGCGCAAATTCTCCGCCACGCTGAGCGCCGGCTTCATTGCGTTCTGGTGGCCAAGGTAGTGACAGGCCGAGGCAACAGACGGGAACGCTTCGTCCCCGTCTTCAATCTTCATGGTACCCTCGATCCTCACGCTGCCTTGCGCCACCGGCAGCAGCCCGGCGATGACTCGCAGCAAGGTCGACTTGCCCGATCCGTTCGGCCCGGTGACGATGAGCGCCTGACACTCCTCCAAGGCAAAATCGATGCCGGAAAACACCGCCTCGCCGCCTCGCTCGCCGCCCAGATTTTCGGCGATCAGCCGCATTCCTCGCCTGCCCTGAAACCATGTGTCGCGGCCGCTGCCGCATCGCACAAATTTGCTTTCCAACTGTCTAGAACTATTCCAGAAAATTCTCTATATGCGGTGCATCCGTGCCAGCGGTCGGCACGGGAACAGAATTAGCGCCGAACCAGCGCACGCGCCGCCTTGAACGGCTCGGGTTGCTTGGGAACGGACAGCGGAAATGGCCGTACCCGCACCTTTGCGCGTGATTGCATGCCATCGGCGTCCGTTCCCTTTCAGGCTGAACAGACAAGGATCGCACGTGTCAAAATCCCTCGACAGTTTCAATTGCCGCCGCACGCTGACCGCAGGCGGCGCGGAGTATGCCTATTTCGACCTCATCGAGGCCGAGAAGAACGGCCTCACCGGCATCTCGCAGCTGCCCTATTCGATGAAGGTGCTGCTGGAAAACCTGCTGCGCAACGAAGACGGCCGCTCCGTCACCAAGGAATCGATCCAGGCGGTGGCCGGCTGGCTGACCGACAAGGGCACCGCCGGCGTCGAGATCGCCTATCGCCCGGCCCGCGTGCTGATGCAGGATTTCACCGGCGTTCCGGCCGTGGTCGACCTTGCCGCGATGCGCGACGCCATGGCCTCGCTCGGCGGCGATCCGCAGAAGATCAACCCGCTGGTGCCGGTCGACCTCGTCATCGACCATTCCGTCATCGTCGACGAATTCGGCACGCCGATGGCCTTCGCCCGCAATGTCGAGCTGGAATATGAGCGCAACGAGGAGCGCTACAAATTCCTGAAATGGGGCCAGCAGGCATTCCGCAACTTCCGCGTCGTGCCGCCCGGCACCGGCATCTGCCATCAGGTCAACCTCGAATATCTCGGCCAGGTGGTGTGGACCAACACCGAGGACGGCGAAACGACAGCCTATCCCGACACCTGCGTCGGCACCGATTCGCACACCACCATGATCAATGGCCTTGGCGTGCTCGGCTGGGGCGTCGGCGGCATCGAGGCCGAGGCGGCCATGCTCGGCCAGCCTGTCTCCATGCTTTTGCCTGAGGTGATCGGCTTCCGCCTCACCGGCAAGCTCAAAGAGGGCGTCACCGCCACCGACCTCGTGCTCACCGTCACCCAGATGCTGCGCAAGAAGGGCGTCGTCGGCAAGTTCGTCGAGTTCTTCGGGCCGGGCCTCTCCAACATGACGCTGGCCGACCGCGCCACCATCGGCAACATGGCGCCCGAATATGGCGCCACCTGCGGCTTCTTCCCCGTCGACTCGGAAACCATCCGCTACCTCACAATGTCCGGCCGCAGCGAGGACCGCATCGCGCTGGTCGAGGCCTATGCCAAAGCTCAAGGAATGTGGCGTGAGACCGGCTCGACCGATCCGGTGTTCACCGATCTGCTCGAGCTGGAACTTGGCTCCGTCGTGCCGTCGATGGCCGGACCCAAGCGGCCCGAGGGCCGCGTCGCCCTTGAAGGCATTCCGGAAGGTTTCGCCAAGGCGATGGAGACCGAATACAAGAAGGCCGCCGAAATCTCCAAGCGCTACGCAGTCGAAGGCACCGACCATGATCTCGGTCACGGCGATGTCGTCATTGCCGCCATCACTTCGTGCACCAACCCCTCGAACCCGAGCGTGCTGATCGGCGCCGGCCTCCTGGCCCGCAACGCCAACCGCCTCGGTTTGAAGCAGAAGCCGTGGGTGAAGACCTCGCTGGCGCCGGGCAGCCAGGTGGTGGCCGAGTATCTGGAGAAATCCGGCCTGCAGAAGGAACTCGATCAGATCGGCTTCAACCTGGTCGGCTTCGGCTGCACCACCTGCATCGGCAATTCCGGGCCGCTGCCGGCGCCGATCTCGAAGACCATCAACGACAAGGGCCTGATCGCTGCCGCGGTCTTGTCCGGCAACCGCAACTTCGAAGGCCGCGTCTCGCCCGACGTGCAGGCCAACTATCTGGCGTCGCCGCCGCTGGTCGTCGCGCATGCGCTGGCCGGCACCGTCACAAAGGACCTGACCACCGAGCCGCTAGGCGAGGACAAGAACGGCGAGCCGGTCTACCTCAAGGATATCTGGCCGAGCTCGGCCGAAATCCAGGAGTTCATCGAGAAGAACGTCACCCGCGAGCTGTTCGCCCGCAAATATGCCGATGTCTTCAAAGGCGACGAGTACTGGCAGAACGTCAAGGCGCCGGAAGGCCAGACCTATGCGTGGGACGACAACTCGACCTATGTGCAGAACCCGCCCTATTTCGCCGGCATGACGTCAGGTTTCGGCAAGATCGGCGATATCAAGGGCGCCCGCGTGCTCGGCCTGTTCGGCGACAAGATCACCACCGACCACATTTCGCCGGCCGGATCGATCAAGGCGGCCTCGCCGGCCGGCAAATACCTCACCGACCACGGCGTCGGCGTCGCCGACTTCAACCAGTACGGCACGCGGCGCGGCAACCACGAGGTGATGATGCGCGGCACCTTCGCCAACATCCGCATCCGCAACCACATGCTGGGCGAGAATGGCCGCGAGGGCGGCTACACCATCCACTACCCGTCGAAGGAAGAGGAATCGATCTACGACGCGGCGATGGAATACAAAAGGGAAGGCGTGCCGCTGGTTGTCTTCGCCGGCGTCGAATACGGCAACGGCTCGTCGCGCGACTGGGCGGCCAAGGGAACCAATCTCCTTGGTGTCCGCGCGGTCATCGCCCAGTCCTTCGAGCGCATCCATCGCTCGAACCTGGTCGGCATGGGCGTCATTCCCTTCGTCTTCGAGGAAGGCACCTCATGGGCATCGCTCAACCTCAAGGGAGACGAGCTGGTCGAGATCGACGGCTTGAGCACCATCAAACCGCGCCAGACGATGATCGCCAAGGTCACCTATGGCGACGGCACGGTGAAGAACGTGCCGATCATCTGCCGCATCGATACGCTGGATGAGCTCGATTACTTCAAGAACGGCGGCATCCTGCAATACGTGCTGCGCGATCTTGCAGCTTAGGGAATAGGGGACTAGGCAGTAGGGAATAGAGACCCCTACTGCCTACTGCCTACTGCCTACTGCCTACCTTAGGCTTCCCAAACCGCGCCGCTGCCGCCAAAAGCACGCCGAGCATCACGCCGTTGAGGATGTGCCAGAGGAAGTGCGTTCCGAGCGGAAAGCTGCCGCAGATCACCGGGTCGATCATCCGGCAGATGACGGACACGACGAAGATCGCCGATCCCGCCAGATTATACCAGCCGGCGCGATTGCCGCTCACCGTCACCCAGACACCGAAGAAGGCGAGCGCCAGGAACGGCGGCAGATAGCCCGTCGTACCGTTCGACGCCTGGCGCAGCCAGTCAGGCACGGCAAGGGTTATCGCCCCGGCAAGCACATAGAAGGCAATGAAGATGGCAATGGCCTTGCCCCATCGCATGCCGAGGAAGCGGCGCAGATTGAACAGCGTGTAGGCCAGCGTGAAGCCGGCGATCGGCAGCACGTCGGCCCAGACTGTGCCCTTGGTGGCAAAGGTGTGGAAGATCGTCGAACCGATGCCGATCGCCACCACCCACCAGGCCAGCACCTCGGCGAAGGCGCCGGTGCCCAGCCTTCGTACCTCGCGCACGCCCCACAGGCCGGCGGCGATGAAGGCGAGGTTGGTCAGGGCGTTTACCGGTTCGGACCAGAATTCCGGGCCGGTCCGCTCGCAATAGAGGTCGACTGGCGCCAAAAACGTTTGCCACATCGTGATTGCCGCCCGAATCGGTTTCTATCCTGAAGCGCAGATCCTTCCTATTGCGGGGTTGCGGTCGGCTGCAATGGCAAAATTTCACCGCAACGTGACTTCCCGTTGACTTCCGGTTCTGCCACATATTTTAGCAATCAAGATAAAGCCGGCACCACCGGCGGGAATCGGAATGGCCATGGCCTCGCGAAAATCATTGTGGCTGGCAGCTCTTGCGCTGGCCTTCTCGGCGTCTGCCGGCGCCGGGCATGCCGGCGAATCCGATCGCGCCCATGCCGACCGGGTCCAGATCGACAGGCCCCAGATCGACAGGCCATTGGGCGTGGTCGAACTGTTCACCAGCCAGGGCTGCAGTTCCTGCCCGCCGGCCGATACGCTGTTCTCCGAACTTGCCGCCAAGGAAGATATCGTCGCGCTCGCTTATCACGTCGACTATTGGGACTATCTCGGCTGGCAGGATACGCTGGGCCGCAAGGAGAACACCGAGCGGCAATACGACTACATGCGCGCCTTCGGCAGCCGCTCCGTCTATACGCCGCAGGCCGTTATCAATGGCCGTGTCCACGTCAACGGTGCCAGCCGCGGCGAGGTCGATGGCGCGCTCGCCCGCATGGCCAAGAGCGGCGAAGGCATGCGCGTCGCCGTCAAGGTCAGCCGCACCAGCGACCGTGTGACGATCGACGCCGGCGATGCCGGCAACGGCCCCAGCGACGCCCATGTCGTCATCGTCTATTTCGACCCGCCGCAGACGGTCAAGGTCGGCGAGGGCGAGAACACCGGCCGCAAGATGACCTACTGGAACGCCGTCACCGGGATACAGACCGCCGGCATGTGGCATGGCAAGGCACAACGCTACGAACTGCCGATGAGCGAGATTGCCAAAAAGGGCGGCTGCGCCGTGCTGCTGCAGTCGGTCGGCAAGGACGGCATGCCCGGTCCCATTCTCGGCGCCGCGTTCATCCACAAGCCTTAAGGCCTTCTTTCCTTCTCCCCTTGTGGGGCGAGCAGCCGGTTCGTCGAAGGCGAATTCATCGTGCCGGTGGCACGATGAAGGCCGGCGAACGCCGGGACGCTGCGAAGCAGCGCGGACCCGGCAGGGTGGATCGACTAACCACGCCCGGCCCTTCGCAGGCTCAGGGCGTTCGAAGCTCGAAAAGCCAAGCAATTGGCTTTTCGTTCGCTGCGCGAACCGCTTCTCACCCAATAAAAAACCGACGTCAGCTTGCTTCTGACGTCGGTCATTTAGGTTTTGGGATCGTCGCACCCGATTCTTCCGAAGAAGAACCGAGGTTGGTTCGATCCGACGCAGACCCGTGGGCGGGGGGCTTGGGGTTTACGAGCCGGTGCCGGACCGAACCGTCTCAGGCAACACCGGTAAATTCGTCGGACATTGGGGCATGAGCGCGGATAAAAAAAGGCAGAAATGTGGCGGAACATCACCAATTCCAACACGGCGTTTCATAAAAGTGACTGGACGTGACGGAAACAGCGCGGCGCGGGGCTTGGTTCGCCGGGCCTTGCAATTCAGTCGCGAACACGCCAACTTTGGTTGGCAAAGATTCATTTTGAAGGATCGAGGCATGACCGATGACAGCGGCGGGACGGGGGATGGGGACGCATCCGCGATATTGATCCCGCTGCACGAGGCGCGACGCGAACGTCTCGATCAGCCGGTGCGGTTCGACCGCCGCGAGTTGGACCAGATCCTCAGGCTCTACGGCCGCATGGTCGCCGCCAATGAATGGCGCGACTACGCCATCGACCATCTTGCGGACCGCGCTGTGTTTTCCGTATTCCGCCGCACCAGCGAAGTGCCGCTGTTCCAGATCGTCAAGGATCCGAAACTGGCCCGCAAGCAGGGCGCTTTTGCCGTCATCGCCGCCGGCGGCCGCATCTTGAAGCGTGGTCAGGAACTTGGCCGCGTGCTTGGTGTGTTCGACAGCAAGCTGAAGCTGGTCGAAGCCTGAGCTGGGGAATTAGAGCAGGGGAATTGAAGAGCTGGAGAATTGATTAATTGATGAAAAGGCACTCGGCGCCTGACGCTATCTTCTTCAATTCTTCAATTCTTCAATTCTTCAGTTCCCCCTAAGGCGAAACTTCCGCTCCGGCAGCGATTCGGGATCGGGCGGCAGCGTCGCACCGCCATTCAGCGACAGCTGCATGAACACCGTGTCCAGCCAGCGCCCATGCTTGTAGCCGGAACCTTCAAGGCGTCCCGAATGGCGAAAGCCGAGCTTTTCGTGCAACCGCACCGAGGCGCTGTCGGGACGGCCATCGCCGATCACCGCGATGATCTGGCGAAAGCCCGCCGTCGTCACTGCCTCGATCAGGCTTTGCATCAGCTTGAGCCCGACGCCCTGGCCCTTGGCCTCGGGCGCGACATAGACCGAATCCTCGACGATGAAGCGATAGGCCGGGCGTGGCCGGAAGGCGCCGGCATAGGCGTAGCCGAGAACGGTCCCGTCCTTCTCCGCCACCAGGTAAGGAAAGCCGCCGGCCGTCAGGCTGTCGAATCGAACACCCATCTCCGCACGGCTCGGCGGCTCCAGCTCATAGCTCGCCGTGCCTTGGGTCACCGCATCGGCATAGATGTCCGTGACGCTGTCGAGGTCGGCCACCGTGGCAGGCCGGATCGCAATATTGCTCATTGTTTATGCATGCCGTTTCTCTGCTCGCAATAACAGCAAAGGCCAAGACAAAAGAAAAGGGCGGCCGTTGGGCCGCCCTTCCGGAAGTTGATGGTCCAATGCCGCTTTAGCGGCGGTCGCCCATGAACTGCAGCAGGAACATGAACAGGTTGATGAAGTCGAGATAGAGCGTCAGAGCGCCCATGATCGCCTTGCGGCCGGCGACGTCGGAAGTGTCGCCCTCGAAATACATCTCCTTGATCTTCTGCGTGTCATAGGCGGTCAGGCCCGCGAAGACCAGCACGCCGATCGCCGACACGGCAAAGGACAGCGCCGACGACTGCAGGAAGATATTGATCACCGACGCGATGATGATGCCGAACACGCCCATGATCAGGAACGAGCCCATCGCCGTCAGGTCGCGCTTGGTGGTGTAGCCGAACAGCGACAGCGCACCGAAGGCGGCGGCCGTGGCGAAGAAGGTCTGTGAGATGCTGGCCGTGGTGTAGACCAGGAAGATCGAAGACAGCGACAGGCCGACGAGACCGGCATAGACCCAGAACGTCGTCTGCGCCGCCGAAACGCTCATCGACTGAACGCGGAACGACAGGAACAGCACGGCAGCCAGCGGCGCCAGCATCACCACCCAGCGCAGCGGCGAGCCGAAGATCGCGTAGCCGAAGGAGGTCAGCATCTCGCCGCTTGGCAGCGTCGCGACAGCCGAAGCCGGATCGGTGGTGGTGGCCAGCATGATCGTGCCGATCGCGGCAAGACCAGTGATGAGGAGGCCAAGCCCCATCAGATTGTAGACCCTGATCATATAGGCGCGCAGGCCCTGATCGATGTCGGCACCGACGCTGACGCCGGGCACGGCGCGCGTCTGGTAGTTGCGAATGGGATCAGCCATTGTAGTCCTCTATTGCTTCTGCCCCGTCGGGTGTCAGGTCCTTCCGGACCCAGGCGCCGCTGGCAGGGCTCCAGCATGCCTGTGGCGAAATATGATGGTTATTCGCGTCAAGAACAAGTCCGTAACCGGATGTAACGGTTCGTGACAGGGCGAAGTGCCGATTCTTCGGCTTTTCGGAGGGCTTTCTTACCAAGATTTAATCCAGGATGCCCATTTCCGGGCCTGTCGTCACAAATTGCGCAGCACCGGTGCTGCCTTGTGGCCGAGCACCCGCCAGGTGCCGGCAAGACCAATGCCGACCGTGATCACCAGCGAAAACAGAATGGTCGCCACTGCCACCTCGGGCATGAAATGCGACGGCAATGTCATGATGCGCGCGACGACGAACCAGGCCGCCGCACTGCCCGCCGCCAGCGCGAAGATGGCGGTGGCCAGTCCGATCAGCATGTATTCGAGCGAGAAGGCCGATATCAGCGTCGTGCGTGTCGCCCCCAGCGTCTTCAGCACCACCGCATCATGGATGCGCGCCCGGTTGCCGGCGGCGAGCGCGCCGGCCAGCACCAGCACCGAAGCGATCAGCGCCACGCCGGCCGCGGCTCGGATCGCCGAGCCGAGCTGTCCGACCAGCCGGTTGACGACATCGAGCGCGTCCTTGACCCGCACCGTCGTCACCGCCGGGAAGGCGCGGGTGACGGCGTTGAGGATGCGGGCGTCGTCGGCCGTCGAGGTACTCTTTTCGGTCAGCGTCGCCATCCAGCCATGCGGGGCGCCCGC
>NZ_RZQY01000007.1:0-29604 GCF_003998575.1 Mesorhizobium sp. M7A.F.Ca.CA.001.10.2.1
CCCTTCATGGTGGCGCCGCCGGGGTCAGCCGGATTGTCCGACCAGCCGCCTTCCGATTTGAGAACAAGCGCAAGCGCCCGCGCGAAGTTGCGGTCCATGGTGGTTCCTTTCCGCCCTTCCGGGCAGTTGTTCAGTTTTTGATTTTTGGTATGTTCGCCGGGTGGAGGTTAGGTTTGACGCGGGCGATTATGATTCTGGATATCATTCGCCAAGTTGGCAGATACAGACTTTAAAATTCTGAGTATCAGCAAGAGACCCGTGCGCTCGGTAAGTCATTGACGCACCTAGGGCGCGTAAAAGCACATATGCCTGACATAAAACATTTAGTTTTAGGAGTCCTCATCGGCGCCTTCTCCATCGCGTGGGTAGTTATTGCCACGATAGGGGTGCGGCGAGAGACGCGCGCGTACAACAAAAGCCTGAGAGACATCGATGAGAAGCTCCGTCAGGATAAAGATCAATAGGAGTTCGAAATTCAGCGAGTTTCAGCTAGTGCTTTTTGAAGACGAACAGCTTTGTGTGAAAGGATACTGGGCTGATCACTAAGTCGATCGCGCGTCGTAAGGTCACCATCGGTCGCGACCGGCTCTCATACAATGGTTCAAGCAGGCGCTTTAACAAGCTGCTCTCCCGCATCAACCCCAGATATCCGCCCCTGGACCGACTTTCCAAAAGCCGGAACCCCATCCCGCTGATCGTTCTAATTGTGTCGTTCGGGGTGAAGGCAAATTGGTAAAATCGGGCCATGTCCGCGGCACTCACATCTTCGTATCGACCGAGCCGCATCTTTAGACGCCTCAATGGCGACACGCTGGGGACAGTTAGGAAAAGGAGTCCGCCAGGTTTCAGCACTCGGCGTGCCTCCTCGATGATCGATGCGTAACCATCCTTGAAGTGTTCGATCACCCCCAAGGACCACACCCCTTCGAAAAAGGCATCCTCGAATGGCATTTCTCGCACGTCACCGAGAACGATATTAAGTTCTGGGGCGTGCTTTTTGATCCTAGCGATGGTTACGGGGGCAAAGTCTAATCCGTAAGCCTCGAACCCTGCGTGATGGAGCCCAAAGACTGTATTGGCCACACCGCAGCCTGCATCAATCACTCGATCAGGCGGGCTTAAATACTTTCGGGTAACATGCTGGACAAAGACGCTCTTTTTCCGAATGTCCGCTGCTGTTAGGGATTGCGCCCAACGATCGTCCCAGAATCCTTCGTCGGCTGGTCGGTCGATGAATACAAGACGATCATGCTGCTGATCGAGATATACCTGCTCCACCATTCATTTGCCTCCCCCAAGGCGCTGCTCAACATCAGTTCATTTGCCTCCCCCAAGGCGCTGCTCAACATCAGTTCATTTGCCGTAGTCTCGACCCACAATCGGAACAGCCGGAACGCTGGTATGGAAGCGCCCGAAGAGCAGTACCCACACCAAGACCTGAATCGTCACGAAACCGACGAATGGCTGCCGTGCCTGCGCAAGAACGTTCTCCAAGGCATTCCGGTGCGCATAGACCCCTATCACGCTGCCGAGGATGATCCAGAAGAAGAACCACATACCCTTACTTTTGAGCGAAGCATGGTGCAACGCCACCAACGCTCCGCCATAGATCAACCCAAATACGATCACAACGGGAATACCACCAATCGCCCACGCCTGCCCCCAGAATGTACCAGCCAAGCCGTACAACGCCTGCGAAAATATCTGGGTCTGGAGCACCGTGTTGAACCCAGTGCTGTCAAAGCCGAAGGCCGACGGCTGAATTAGCAGTTGCGCCAAGGTATCGCGAACCGTGTTCCACCATGGATAGGTCGTGCTACTCCTAATCAGCCCTTCGATGTTTTCATGAGTGCCGAAGGCTTCCCAGGAGGCCACCATAGCCATCGGATCAGAACCGCCTGCCAGCATCCTGCCAAACGGCAGGTCGCGTTTGTAGGCCAGATAGAAGGGCTTCATAAAGAAGATGATCGCAAGCGTCGCCAGCCCGATCGCCCATGCCTTCCAATGCAGGGCCGCCTTCGTTATCGGCCACTCCCACAACAACACGATGGCGAACGCCATTGCCAAGATCACCGGGACAGTCCGATCACCCGCGATCGCATTAAGTGCGACCATTAACGCAAAGATGGCTTGATAAATACGAGCGCCGCGACCCCACAACCTATCGAAATAGATCGATGCCAGAAGGCCGATGCCGCTGACCCAACGCCACACGATCGAAATGAGCCCACCAACGGCGTCATAGATGTCGGCACGCTCCATCGCGTACCACTCAAGTCCAGCCCTGTTTGCCATCCATGCATAGCAGGCTAAAGAAATGATCAGCGCGCACCGAATGAACCAGGTGACCCGCATCGGGTGCAGCTGGTAACAAGGGGGACGCCCCCCGTCCACAGACGAAGGCATCAGCAGCAGCGCCAACCCGAACCCTAGCCAAGCAGCGACCATCACCAGAATTGCTTCCGACGACGCCGGCTCGAGATATGGCACCAATCCTTTCGCGCTCACAGGTCGCGTGAAGCCAATCAGCGCGGGCACCGAATAAGCAAGAAGGCCGACATAGCCAATCGCTACAACAGAAACCCGATTGTGGCGGGCCACAAGTATAAAGGTGGTCACGGCCACCATTGACCACAGAGCGAGCACCATATCTTTCGTTCGTCCATTTGGATCAAAAAAGCAACCTAGGCGATTCGGTCATTCACAACGACAAAGTCTACAACTCGAAATCGCCCGCCCAGCCGACTGTCGCGCTGACCACCCATGAGCCCGTTGCGTATGCCTCCAGGGTTACACGCTCGCCGGGATCGAGAATGAGATATTTTCCTGCACCGCCGCCCTTGATCGTGTCCGTCCCGTTGGGCTCGATGTTCATGACATGGGTTGCGTGTACTCCGGCAAAGCCGATCCGAAGGCCAGGCACGGCAGGCGGCAGCGTATGTGTCCGCGTCCCGCCGGCCCCGTTGTTGTGGCAGAGTGCCCGGTTGTGAAGCCCGGACAGCGTTGTGTTGACGGTCAGATTGGTCGGCACACTCGACGTCCCCTGCAGGCCGGGATTGTTGCCGCCAATAAACCTGGTCGCGATGCCGGCCGTGATGGAACTGCCGGTGCCATCACCAACCCATTCCGTCATGTCAAAGCCATCGACCAGCATTTCGTCTATCACGCCGCCGGTGCTTACCCGAAAAGCAACGCCAATGGAGGTCGAGTTTTTCAGGGCGATGTCCCTGAGACTGGCTTTGCGCAGCCGTTGGCCCACGGAAAGGTTGAACCGGATGCCATGCGACTGGGTGTTTCCCCTGATGCCAGAAAGGCTAAGGCTCGCCGGTGTCACTACGTTCGCAACGACGACGGCGTCGGTCGAGCAGTTCATCAACGTGCCCGGACCGATCGCAAGAGGCGTCTGGTAGGGCGCGGCGATTACGGCTGTGGCACCCGACATTCCACCCGTGATCGTCTCGCCAGCCGGAAAGATGCCGGCCGAGCCGCGCACATAGATGCGCCGGGTCGCGCTGTTTGCTGTTTTGGCAATCGCAGAGTTGCCTCCAGTGATTGTCTCACCGGCCTGAAACGTCCCACTTATCGGCAAGACCCTTAGCACGTTGGCAAAGAAGTCGACCAAGATGCCCGTCGCGCCGGATGAACCGCCTGTCACCGTCTCACCGAGTTCATAGTCGACGGTTGAACCGGTGATGACGATTTCAAAATGTTGGAACCGCAGGGTTCCGGCGGAGCCAGAGGTGCCGCCGCTGACCGTTTCGCCAGTCGCAAACGATCCAACTTGCGAGCTGAGGGCGAACTGATATTCGCCGTTTGGCTCCAATTGCAGGGCGGTGTTGTAGCGATCGATGTACCAGTTATCGAGCCGGCCCGACTGAATCTGAACGCCAAAGACGTTACCGGCAGAACTACCGGAGAGCCGGTTGCCGATTGCCCTGACATTCGAAATGACGATCTCGCTGTTGGCATCAGTCGCAGCTACGCCAACCAGACAGTCATTCGCCACTACGTTAGTTATGATCCCTCGCGGATCTCGCGCACCGGTCATCTCCACCCAGACACCGGCGGAGGGGCTGTCGAGATGTGCATCCGCGAAAACCCCGTCGACTAACACGTCGGTGGTGTTTAGATTCCCCGTATAGGTCAACACGACGCCGTCGCGTTTGCACTTCGCCGACCGGATGTTGCGCACGATCGGCTTGCGGACGCCGGCCACGTAAACCGTGTCGCCAAACTCGCCGCCGGTTGGCGTGACGATGTTATAGCCGTCAATGTCCTCAATCGTCGGGCTGTCGACACAGAGCGCCATCACGCCGGCAAGGCCAAGATTGCGGACTTTCACGCCGCGAATTGTCGGCCGCTTCCGGCGTGCACCAGTGGAGAGGCCGACGCGAATACCGATAGAAGCCTGGTAGCCGGCATGTGATCCACCATCAATCGTGAGGTCCCCGTCTATCAGGACGTCATCGGCAGCAATATCGATGACGGGATGGTGGCCGGTAACGGTGCCGACTGGCGCGCGCAGGATTAGGGCAGAGCCGCCCAGGCATTCGACGCGCTTCTTCGCTGTCGAGATCGTGTGGTTGCCGTCGGTCTGGTAGGAGCCGTCAATCAGCACATGCGGATAGCTGCCCGCGAGCAGTGCACTGATAGCAGCCGTGGCATTCGCACCGCCACCACGCGCGCCGAGCATTGATGCCGTCACCGGAATTGAGGCGAGCGTATAGCCTGTCTTCGTCATGCCATCGCTCAGCGTGATCACCAAATCCCCGACATTCGTTCCATTCTTGCGGTACACAGCGCCGCTGCCTGCCACCTGAGAGCTGTCGCAGAAGGCGGTGCGGATGTATGTGGGTGCTATCGGCGGGTAAAATGCCTCGGCCGTCGCCTTGGTCGCGAATTGCGGATCGATCACCGTCGTCATGGCGCCCGTCGCTACGTCCGCAGCGGCCTGGGCCTGGTCGATGATGCCTTGCGCGGCTGCCTGGATATCGCCGACGGTGTCGTCGGACTGGTAGAACGAGAGCACAATGTCATCGGTGCCGATCACAGGGTTAAGCGTCTGGAAGGCAAAGACAAAATCGGCCGAGGCGTTGCCCTGCTGGACATGCACCGTCGTTCCCTTCTGCATGGTGCGCCCGGTGCGGGCATCGGCAGCGCGGAACCATCGGCCTTCGCTGACCGTATAGATACCGTTCTGCGTCTGGTCGGCCTGGTCCTTGACCAGCACGCGGTCGCCCACCTCCGTCGCTACCCCGTCGATGGTCTGAAGGCCGGAAAGCGCAATGCTGGCGGTCGTCGCCAGGCGAACAGGTTCGCGCTCGCCGGTCAGAAGGCGAACGGCGGCGGCTGAAGATCGGGCCATGCTGGCGTGCTCCATGAAAAAAGCCCCGCGAAGCGAGGCTGAAAAGAGATTTTGGTCTTGAGATAGAGGCAGGCCTTTGGATCAGCCGGCAGATATCAACTGCGATTGTGATGGCATTGGCAGCGTCCAGCTTCCATGCAGCATCAAACCTCCTGAAGCCGCACAACGGCGTTCCAGCCATAGGTCTTTGCCGCGACGCCGACAACGGTCACCTCAATTCCGGAAGCCCCCACGGCGACGGAGGCGTCGAGTGAAGCGGCGTCGGTCGCATATTCGCCGATCACCGTTTTGGTGATCGCACCTTCGACCGCCAGGGTTCCGCCCGTGTTGCGGATCACGCCGGCGAACACATAGCCGGCGCTGGTCGACGACGAACCATCCGTGCGGCGGGCAGCGACATCGGCGGTGAACTTCACGCCTTGCCCTGGCCTGATCGGAACAAAGCTGTTTCCGGCTTCGAAGATCATAAGAACGGGCGTTGCGTCCGGCGTCGACTTATAGCCCTTGAAAAGATCGCCGCCCCGGTTTCCTTCAATTAGCGCCATGTGCGATCCGTCATCGGTTGGCTTGCCCGTCGCCGTACCGGAGTAGATGTTGCCCCGCACCTCGACGTTTGGCGAGGATCCGCTGATTTTCACATCGTTGACGACGCTGCCGGTCGTCGCCTTGAAAAGGCCACCCGTCGCCCTCTGCCGTTCGCCCGATATTGTCGACAGGGCGACATAGGACGATCGCGCATCCGCGATGCCTGCATGGGTTTGCGACATGTCGCCGTTCAATCGAACGCCAATGGACGCCGCCGCGCCGCCCATGTCGACAAGCGTGTCGGCCGACACAATGGTTTCATCCGCCGCGCTGAAGACGCCGTAGGCATTGGCCTGGGTAAACCCAAAGATGCGGCCGGCACCAATCCTGGCGCCGCGCGAGATCTGTTGCCCGGCCGGGGTTTCGATATAGATCCCCTGATGCGTCGCCTGGATGTCGAACGACAGCAGGCGAAGATCTTCGATATGATGGCCGGTGCCGGCGCGAATGCCTTGCTGCACGCCTTCCGTCACCAGGCTGCGCACCTCGATATCCTTGGCCCCTCGCAGCACCAGGCCATAAAGGCCATCCCTGGACTTGGCACTGATGCGAAGGCGTTTGTACTTCAACACCGATCCGGCGGGCGCAGCGCTGCGGGTGAACGCGACGGCCGCGCCAAGTTGAACGCCGCCAAGCTGCGTCCAGTCGATATCCACCTCGATATCGCTCACCGGCCAGTCGTCGTCACTCTCTGCATCAAAACCGTTCAAATAGGCGCTCACGCGAGCGCGGCGGACAAACACGTGACTTGTGCCGGAAACCTCGTCGTTGATGGTGACGATGTTGCGCGCCGTATCGCCCCTGGCGTCGTCGATGTAGACCCAGCTGGAATCGGCAATGCGGTAGTGGTCGCCTTGCGTACCGGTGAGCGTGCCATGCTCGATCGTGACGCCGGAGATGCCGCTGATGTTGAAGACGCCAAAGCCGTTCGCAGCCGCGACATGATTCCAGGCGCCGTTAACCTTCGGCGCGATGATACGGTTGTCGCCCTTCAGGTTGAAAAGGTGCATGGCGTCCTCGGTACGCTGCAAAAGCGCCCTGTCATCAAACTCGACCGTCAACCCCTGCGGAATGTCGATATTGCCGGCCAGCGAGAATGTGCCAGCCGGGATGATCAGCCTGCCCTGCCCGGCGGCAGCAATGGCGTTGACGATCGCGGTCCTGTTGTTGCCGGCTGCCGTGTCGGCGCCCGCCGCGCGAATGTTGATCTCCTTCGACCTCGGTGCGTTGATGATGTCGAAGCCGGCTTTCGCTCCACCTTGCAGCGTGATCGCCAGACCGCCCCCGCCAGCCAAAATGGTGCCATTCTTCCTGTAGAGGGCTTGGCCGTCGCCGACCTGCGAATAGCCGGCAGTCCTGATATAATCCGGCGCAACCGCCGGCGAATAGGCTTCCGCCGTCGCCTTGGTCGCAAATTGCGGATCGAGCACGGTCGTCATGGCGCCCGTCGCCACATCCGCCGCCGCCTGGGCCTGGTCGATGATGCCTTGCGCGGCTGCCTGGATATCGCCGACGGTGTCGTCGGACTGGTAAAACGACAGCACAATGTCATCGGTGCCGATCACAGGGTTCAGCGTCTGGAAGGCAAAGCTGCACTCACCCCGTCAACCGTTTTTTGAGAAAAAATTCCTAGACCGGTCGGAACTCCCACTCGGAGCGACGCTGGCAAGCGCGTAAAACCCTGCTTTTGCCGGCGGCTGGTCATAAGCCGGCAGGTGTGAAATCATTCGTCGAAGCTCATGGAATGATTCCCGTCGCACGGCCTTGTGGGAGAGGACGATGGACAGACCAGCCATGGCATCCGTGTTCAGGATGCGGCATGCACAAGCCACGGTTTCCGGCGTGCGCAGCACCGGCCAGGGTCAGGCCGATCCAGTCATCCGCGTGCGTTCGCTGGGCGAAGCCATCCGTTTCGTCGCCAACGCTTACCCCCAATACGACATCAGCGCCGTCGCCATCAGCTGTGGGGATGTTTCGATCGGCAGCCTCGGCAACCTGGAGGTCAAGGCGCTGTGGCGCGAATATGGCGAACGGCTGACGCAGGAATAGGCATTCGCCCGCAGCCTTTCTGGAGCGGAAATGCCGCTCGCGCGTTTCAACCCCAGCCACGGGAGCAATCGCCATGAATGTCGCCAACCTGCAACTCGAAGGCCTGTTGATGGCCGTCGCCTCGATCAACCGCCTCCTGGTTCAAAAGGGGGTGCTGACGGCGGAGGAGATCGACCTGGCCTTGCGCAAGACCGAGGCCGGCGAAACCAACCAGGAGCGATCCGAAGGCATGTCCGCGTCCAGCCGCGACGCCGTCAACTTTCCGATCCGGCTGCTGGAACTCGCCAACCAGTGCCAGCCGGAGGCGGAGATGCCGTCTTTTTCGAAGCTGGCCCGCATGGTCGGCAAGATAAAGGAACCCTACAACGACCAGCTGTGAGCGGCCGGCGTGCGTCCGCGGTGGCCCGCTGCCCTCGCCTCAAGCCCTGCCCGGCCATCCCGAATTGAGCGAAAGCACCTTGCCCGGTCCATGTACGGCCGCAAACAGCAGTCCGGCCAGGAACGAAAAATGGTCGACGAAGAAGCCGAACTCGGCCTGGTTGCCTGCCCAGTGGCTGGGTCCGTGAAAGGCGAAGCCGAGGAACAGCACATAGGCGGCGGCGACCAGGGCTGCCTGCGAGAAGAAGGCGCCGGTCAGGAAGCACAGCACCAGCGCGACTTCCAGGATCGCCGCGCACCAGGCCAGGAACAGCGGAAACGGAAAGCCGGCGGCGGCGATATAGCCGGCGGTGGCGTCCATGCCCATGAACTTGAAGGTCACGGCCATCAGGAAGACGCCGGCGAAGATCAGCCGGGCGACGACAAGGGCCGCGGTCTGCCACGGTGATTGAGTGATTTGCGACGACATGCTCGTTCTCCAGCTTTGCAGGTTGATCGCTCCTAGGACGCGCGACCGGCGCCAGGTCCGACACATCAGGCCAATTTTTCTCGACAGGATCGCAGAGGGCTTTCGAAGCGTCACACCGTACAGCAAGAGAGATTTTCGGTTTGCCGGCTGACGGCATATTATTGCTCGCTCCAAGGGGGAATCGGACATGGCCAAGGCATTGACCATCGGCGCACCGCGGCATCCGGCGACGAGCACCGTCTACGAACAGGAATGCAGGGATATGCTGGTTCCGCATCTTGACGCCCTGCTCCGCAAGGTCGAGGCCGCCGGCTGGGACCGCGGGCAGGCCGCCTCGGCGCTCATGTATCTCGCCGCGATGCGGCTGAAGCCGGCCTGACGACGGCCCGAACGGCTTTCCGGCGCCGCCGCGATTGAAACTTGTTGGTAATCACGGAAGTGCTATCGTTAGTCGGGGCTAATGCATCGGCGTGCCGACGCAGCGATTTTGGGTGGGCTGAAATTTGCGTACAAGCGTCAGGTTTGGGGCGACATCTCATGGCGAGCGGTCGGCGCCGCTGGAGTGCAGCGGCTGCGGTGGCGCTGGCCAGGTCTTCGAATGCCCGCGCTGGACGAGTTCCAACGGCCATTGCTGCCCCGCCGGCACGCACCGGCGCGGCTGCCCCGGCCTCAGCGCGGCATGCTCCGAATGTGACGGCGACCACGCTGCCGCCGCCGATACCATGCGGCCCTCGGCCTGATACAGGCCTATCGCAGCCCAGGCCGTGTCGTCTGGTGGAACCGGCGGCGCCAATCTGTGTTATGTCGTGTTGATCGCGGGCGCCGAAGACTGCGCGTCCCCGACAACAGAAAGCGAGGCCTGAGATGGCTGACGACAAGTCGAAGACGAAACAGGACCGCAAGCAGGTCTCGAGTGAAGAGCCCTACGAGGTTGCCGCCTTTGCCCGCAAATACGGCATCCCGCCAAGCGAGGCACAGACCATCATCAAGCGCTACGGCCCCTCGCGCAAGAAGCTCGACGCCCATATGGCGGCCCGCGGCTAGCCGAAACCATTTCGCCTGGGCGGCGTTGAAGATGCTGCGGGCCGCGTCAACCGGGCCTGGTGGTACGGTGAACAGGATGTCTTTTTCCCGGTTTCTCATCCTGGCCAACGAAACGGCAGACGAGCATCTGTCCCACCCGGCCGGCAGCGCCACGCATTGAGGGAGGTCGCCATGTCCGACACCATACGCAGGACCGGCAGCTGCCTGTGCGGCGGCGTGCAGTTCGAGGTTCACGGCCCGCCATTGCGCGTTGGCCTGTGCCACTGCAAGGATTGCCGCAAGGCCGGCGGTTCGGTCTATTCGGCCTTTGCCATCTGGCCGCGCGAGGCCTTCGAGACCACCGGCCTCGTCAGCTCCTATGGCACGCGGAGCTTTTGCCCGACATGCGGCGGCCGCGTCGCCTGGGTCGACGACAATGAGGCCGAGGTGGCGATCGGCAGCCTCGACATCGCGCCGACCGATCTCGTGCCCGAATATGAATTGTGGACCTCCAGGCGCGAGACCTGGCTGCACGCTCTGCCCGGCACCGAACAGTTCGAGCATGACCGCCCAGCGCAGCACAGCGCCGAAGCGCCGACGCCGAGATCGCTGTCGGACATCGACGCCGAGATTTGATCTCCTGGGAAGGGAACCCTGTCCTGCCGCCGACGTTACCGATCGCCTCTCACGCATGTCGCCAGCGACACTTGCGGCAATCATGGAGACGACCGTTGAACGACAAGATGTTTCCCCGCCCCATCAGGCTGAAATTCGCGCCTGAGCGCGAGCGCATCATCCGCAGCGCCTGGGAAGGGCTGGAATGCCTCGGCGACTGGCCGTCTGGCCAGGGACGGCGCTACCGGGCGGCGTTGCGCAGTTGCCGCGATGCGCTGGATGGCTGGACGCCGGCGGAAAAAGCGATGCGGGCGATGATCGACGCCGCGCGCGAAGCAAAACTCCTCCAGTAGTTGGAAAACAGGACATGTCCGAGCTCATTTTGCCCACACCGATGCGGATCAAGCCGCATGGGTCGGACACGATCCGCGACGTCGCCACGCTCAAGGATGCCAGCGAAATCCTGATCGACTGGCCGCAGGCCAAACGCGGCCCGTTCTACCAGGCGGCGCGCGAGAAGGTCGAAGCCGCATTGGAAACCGGGACAGGCGCCGCCGAGGCGCAGGAAGCGTTCGCAGCGCTCTGCAGCCATGCCGGCGTGCTGGTGCGGTAGGTGTCAAAGGAAGCAGACGGGGCGTCGTGCCTCGCCTGCTTTGTCATTTCGTTGGAAGCTCGCCCTGGACAATCGGCTGAGAGGTTTCGAAGCCAAAACTCTTCGGCGCCAGAAGAATCAAGGCAATCACGATGGCTATCGAGGCAAGCAACGTGGCCGTGGTCGCAATATCTCTCACGATAATCTCTCCGAATTCCAAGTCGTGAGAGAAACGCTCCTGAGATAACGAGGTTCCATTAGCTTGCGCGATAATACCAGCCAGCGGCGTTTATTGCTTCGGCGGCTGGGGCGGCACTTCACCCGGCTTGATCACCGGCGTCTTGCCTTCCTCGGGGGCCGGCGCCGCCATGCCCTGGTCGCCCGTCGGGGGCGGTTTCAGCACGCCGCCGCAATCGTTGAGCTTCGCGGTCAAATTGCCGTCATCGGCCTGCTGTCCAGGCTGCTGTTTTGCCCCTTGCTCGGTCTGAGCCCTGCATTTGTCGGCCTGTGCCTGGCTGTCGTTCTGCTGCTGGGCCGCGGCCGGCACTGCCAGCGCCAGCATGAGGCCGATTGGCATGATGGCGAGAATTCTCATCACTGCCTCCTTCTTTCTTGCACGGTCGCCCGCGGCGACCTTCCCTTCACAGGGACAACGTCTGTCGACGAAAAAGGTTGGCCGCCTCGCCGGGCGGCATTGCAACCAAACCCGTTTGCCGCCGTTGCGCGTGCCGGAGGCGATCATGTTCGAGGGTTTCCAAGGCGCGGAAATCGACACCGGCGATGCCAACATATTCTGCCTGCGCGCCGGCGGCGGGCCACCGCTGCTGTTGCTGCACGGCTTTCCGCAAACGCATCTGATGTGGCGCGACATCGCCCCCGCTCTGGCCAGCCGGTTCAGCGTCGTCTGCGCCGACCTGCGCGGCTATGGCCGCAGTTCGTGTCCGGCATCCACTCCCGACCACGCCCCCTATGCCAAGCGCACCATGGCCGCCGATATGATGAGGCTGATGGAGAAGCTGGGTTTCAGCAGCTTCATGGTCGCCGGCCATGATCGCGGAGGGCGTGTCGCCTACCGCATGGCGCTCGATCATCGGGGCAGCATCGACAGGCTCGCCGTTCTCGACATCGTGCCGACCGCCGATGCCTGGGACCGGGCCGACGCCAGGCTGGCGCTGGGTTATTGGCCATGGTCGCTGCTGGCGCAGCCCGAGCCGTTGCCGGAAAAGATCCTGTCCAGCGCCGCCGAGGCGATCGTCGACAATGCGCTCAACGGCTGGGGCTCGTCGTCATCGGCGTTTCCAGCCGAAGTGCGTCAGGCCTATGTCGAGGCCTTGCGCGCGCCTGCCCACGCCCATGCCATCTGCGAGGAATATCGGGCGGCAGCCACGCTCGATCGCGAGCACGACCATGCCGACAAGGCAGCCGGCCGGCGCATTCGCTGCCCGCTGCTGGCGCTATGGAGCGGTCAGGGCGCGTTGGCGCAATGGTATGCCGGCGAAGGCGGGCCGCTGGCGCTGTGGCGCGGCTGGGCCGACGATGTGCGCGGCCAGGCGATGCCGGGCGGGCACTTCTTTCCCAAGGAGAACCCGGCGCGCACGGCCGATCTGCTGGCCGGCTTCTTCGGTGAAACCAGTCACGGCATCTCTCGGCGAACGGGATTACCTTCGCCCTCCCTTTGATCGGGCCGAGGCCCCCTCCTTCTCCGCCTTTGCCTGACTGCCTTCATCACCGGCGGCAAGGCCGGGCCCGCGTTCGAACCGGCGCAGAAAGCCGGCAACTATCAGCACGATCAGCGTGCCGAACCCGGCCACTTGCCAAAGACCCAGTCCGCAGGCGACGCCGATCGCGCCCGCCAGCCACATGCCGGCGCCGGTCGTCAGCCCATGCACCTCGCCGCGCGAAAACATGATCGAGCCGGCGGCGAGGAAAGCGACGCCGGCGGTCACCGCCTCGACCACCCGGATCGGATCGACCTTGACCGATTCCCCCGCGAACATCGGCGCGTGCACGATCTCGACCGTCAGGATGCCGAAGGTGGCGGCGGCGACGCAGACGAGGATATGCGTGCGAAGTCCGGCCGGGCGATTGCGCCATTCGCGTTCGAAACCGATGACCGCGCCATAGAGGGTGGCCAGCAACAGCCGCGCCGCGATGACCGGAAACGAGGTGTAGGTGGAATGGCCGAATTCCTCGACGAGCTGTTCCATGATGTCCCCTCCAAAAGCTTGACGCCACAACGCGGCCACCGGGTCGCGGTTCCTGAATCCACGGCCAGGTGCGGCAAGGATGCGGCCGCTTTTGAATACGCATCTGCCAAAGGGAGGTTGATGGAGCCAATCCTCAAGGCCTCAGGACGTTTCGGTTTCGGGCACGTCGGCGCCGAGCTGCGGAACGATGATCGAAGCCAGCGGCGCCGTCAGGGACCATTTGAGATGGCCCGGGCTGCGATCCAGCACCGCCAAGCCGTTCAGCGATTGCGGCGCGACCCGTTGCAGGACGACGGTGCCGAAACCCTTGCGCGTGCTTTCGTCCCGCCGCTCTCCCTCGCGCACCGGCATCGTCTCGTCCCAAACCAGATGAATTTCCCGCTTGTCAGAAACGCCTTCGACGATCCGCCAGGTGATCTCGAGCCGCCCGGCCTCGCTCGCCAGCGCGCCATATTTTGATGAGTTGGTGCCGAGCTCATGAAATGCCATGCCGAGATTCTGCACGGCGTTCGGCTGCAGGGTCAAAAGCGGCCCGGAGAGCGATACCCGCGCCTCGTGGCCGAACGGCTTGAGCTGCTCCTGGGCGAGGTCGAAGAGGCTGGCGCCGGCCCATTCCGAGTTCACCAGCAGATCGTGCGACCGCGACAGCGCCATGATGCGGGAGCGGATCAACTCCTCGAATTCACGCGGATCGGTCGAGCGTTTGCTGGTCTCCCTGATCATCGAGAGGATCACCGCGAACTGGTTCTTGACGCGATGGTTCACCTCGCGGAGCAAAAGCCTGATCCGGCGCTCGCTCTCCTTGCTGGCGGTGATGTCGCGGGCGATCTTCGAGGCGCCGATGATCTCGCCGGACGCGTTCCTGATCGGCGAAATGGTCAGCGACACGGCGATGAGGCCGCCATCCTTGCGCCGGCGGATCGTCTCGTAGCTGGCCAGCAGCTCGCCCCTGCGAACCCGGCTGATGATGTCGGTCTCTTCATCCTTGAGATGATCGGGGATGAGCATGAGCACGGAGCGGCCGACGGCCTCTTCGGCGGTGTAGCCGAACATGCGTTGCGCCGCCGCGTTCCAACTGGTGATGATGCTGTTCAGATCCTTGCTGACGATAGCGTCGAAGGACGAATCGACAATCGCCGCCAGCCGCGCATCGGCGGTGATGGCGATCAAGGCATCACGGCCCGCCAAATCTGTCACTGTCGACCCCTTCTCCCTCATGCGCGGATCGCGCGCATGGCCACCAATGCGCCGCGGTGCGTTTTGGTTGCAATCGCCTCCAACATTCCTCCCAGGAACAGTCCGGGCAGTTCATGTCCGGAACCTTGCGCGCCTGCGCGAGTTGCACCCGACACCCCCATGGACGGCTCAATAAGGAGGCACACAATGAGCGACGGCAACAGCGATCTCGACCGGGTCTGGAAACTGATGGACAGGATCGGCTTCTGTATGCTCGCCACTCGCGAAGGCGATGACATCCGCTCGCGACCGATGGCGGCGCATGTGGTGCGCGACGAAAACGCCGTCTACTTCCTCACCGATGTCGACAGTCACAAGGATGACGAGATCGAAGCCGAGCCCAATGTCGGTCTCGCCTTCGCCGATTCAGGCGGCCAGAAATATGTTTCCGTCAGCGGTCTGGCGGCGGTTTCGAACGACCGCGCCAAGATCAGGGAGTTGTGGTCGACCCCGGCCAAGGCCTGGTGGGACAGTGCCGATGATCCTTCGATCCGCGTGCTTAAGGTGACGCCGAAGGACGCCCAGTATTGGGACAGCCCCGGCACCGTGGTCAGCTATGTGAAGATGCTGGCCGCAACGGTCAGCGACAGCCGCCCGGAAATCGGTGACACCGGTAAGGTCAGGATGTAGCCGGACGGCGTTGAAAATCACGACATCAGTCAGATGTACGAATGCCGGCGGGTCGCATTTGACATATTGCTGGCGGCATACCGGCGCGGATCAGTCTGGCTTGGGAGGGTCAGGGGCATTCGGCACTGGATCGGCGTCAGTATCCCTTTGCGGACAGTCCTCATAGCTGTGGTCGCGCCCGCCGCAGAAAGAACAGCACATGGCCTCGCGGTCCCCGTTTCCGGGCCGCCATTGCGGGGTCTCGTAGGGCTTCCTCCCATCCATCCCCAGCAATGCGCGACGAACCATTTGGTTGCGCCGCCACAGACGGCCAGCCGGCGGTTGCGGAACCACCCGCCGGGATGCGAGTTTCGGCCGATACTTCCATTCGAGGGAATAGCCATGCCGATGCACCGAATTGCCTTGATGACGGCAGCGATCCTGCTGGCCGCGACCGGCCTTGCCGAAGCCAGGCCCGACACCCGCACGATGAGTTGCGACCAACTCCGGCAACTGCTCCAAAGCCATCATGCCGTGGTGCTGACCACCGGACCCAACACCTATGACCGCTATGTCAGGCAGTTCGGCAACGAATGCGACTGGCCGGAGGTGCCGATGTCGGCCTGTGTCCCGACCCGCGACGGCAGCTGCCCGGTCTACCGCTGCGAGGAACCTGTCACCAACTTTCCGGACTGACACCGCGCTTCCAATCGGCTTTGCCGCCCCCGTGCGTTGATCCCGGCGCGCGAACCGGCTAGGGGTGGGGCGCAACGTGCATTTTCCCGCTTCGTCTAATGGTAGGACAGCGCCCTTTGAAGGCGTGAATCGAGGTTCGAGCCCTTGAGCGGGAACCAGCAACCAAGCGTTCGGCTGTTCAAAAGCTGCGCGCAGGGCTGGCCAGCCGGCATCAGCGTATTAGCGAACGCTTGTATTTCGCCCCAAGCAGGATCATCATCCGGACCGTCAGTGGCTTCAAGGGGTGCAGCGCCATGGAACTGAGTTGCTTTGACGGGGGCGTCCTTGCATCGACGATGTCCCTGAACGTCACGGCGGTTTTCATAATATTGGCCGCATTTGCCGCATTTCGGCTGGTTGCAATGTCAGGCGAAGGTTCTGTCGACCAACTCCAGACGGCGTAGCCCGCGGAGAACCTTCCGTGCAGGAGAAGGCATATGGCCGTCCGAAAGGTGATAGCCGTGAAGGACTGGTCTTGCGGCATGAGCGACGAGCTCGGCCGCGTCGTCCTGACCATCAACCCGACCGAGGGTGAGCCCATCCTGGTTTTGATGACAATCTTCCAGGCGGCAAGGATAGCCGGGGAATTGCGGGCTCCGGAACTCGTCTCCATACCTCGGTGACGCAACGCCCCTGGGCAAATCGGATCAAGCTCGCCGGGGCAGCCCCAACGCCCTCCCCAGCGAGCTGTTGCTCCGTTACGATGAACGATGGAGCAATTACTGCTTTACGAATCCGGGCGCCGTTAAGTTGCATCCGGCTCCTGAAACCATTTCGCGGACCCTGCGTTGACCACCGGGCCGACACAGGAGACATCTCATGACCGTCAACTGCCGCTTATCGATCGACAACCGGCCGGAGGCCACGGACGCCGTTTTCCAGGCGGTTCCCCGGATCGGCGAAAGTGTTGCGCTGTCGATCGACGGAACCACGCAGGATCTGCGGGTATCGCGCGTCGTGCACGTCACCAATGGCAGCCTGGAAGGTGCCGCGATAATCGTCGAAGTGACGACCAATATCCTCTGAACCGAGAGTCTCGTCCCGGTACGCCAGCCGGCGCCGCGTCGCGGCAACCGCCGACCGGCCTGCGGGACCAGGGCGGCTCAGGCACGGTGAACCGCCCTACTCCTTGCCGCCGTCGGAAATGCCGTTGCCGCCGGCGGTTGGCAGGATGCCGAAGTCTTGCGACTTCGTCCCTTGCTCCGCCGTCAGGAAGCCATCCGAGGCAAGACCGCGCCGCAGCAATTCCCTCACGGCGGCCGAACGGCTCGGCATGCGCTTGTCGAAGCGCCAGTTTTCCAGCGCCGCCAGTTCGTCTGACGTCAGCATGATCTGCAACCGTTCCGGGCGTTCCAGTTCAGTCATCGCGCTTCCCTCGCTCAGCACCACAAATACGTAGAATGAGTATTCAACTCACTTACCGCATAATTAGGAAGCCGCTCCTAGCGCGTCAAGACCTCGCGATGGGTGAACTGCTTCTCATGCTCAAGATGAGTCTCATGGGTATTCGGCGTAAGGCGCACACTTGCATAACTATTGTAACTACCTGATTTGTTTAGATATTTTTTAATTCGTGACTTGCCAAGACGAAGCCTCTGCCGCATTGTGCAACCTCAACGAAAACCGGTCCCCTTGGGAGGTTTCGATGCGGTATGATTACTCGGCGCGACTACGCGATGACGTCCGTTCAGCAGTCCAGGTCGCCTTCAGGAAGACCGGCATCGTCAGCATCACGGCGGTGGCGGAGCATGTAAGGGTCAGGAATCTGGCCGAAAACGTCGCCCTCGAGGACGTCGAATACCTTGTCTTCCAGGCAGCCCAGCTGATTGGCGCGGCAATTGAATTCGACGGGCTCACCAATTTCGACGGCGTAGCTGGTCTGTTCGTGGATGGCCTCGGTGGCGACGATGGTGAGCGCGTCAACGCCCAACTCGACAGACCTGGTGAGGCCACCCTGCAGTAAGGCAATTCCGGCTGAACGCGCATTTGTCCCGTGCCAGTCAAGGCGGCCTCCTCAAAGGGCCGCCCTGCTGTTTCCGTACCTTGGTGATGACCAGAGCAGTTCCTCAGGCGGAGCCGGCGATTTGTGAGGCGAAGTCGCGATAGGGACGCAACGGGCGGCCGAGAAGCGCGGTCAGGCGCTCGACGTCGCCGGCCTCGGGCAGCATGCCGTCGGTCAGGAACCGTTCGCCCATCAAGCGCATATCGTACGCCATCCAGGCAGGCAGGAACTGCTTGAGATTCTGCTCGAAACCTTCGGTGTTGTCGCCGCCGTAGCTGATCGGGCGGGCGAGCACGTCGGACCAGATGGCCGCGATATCCGTTCCCGTCAGTGTCTGCGGACCGACGAGATTGATCCGCTCGAGCGCAAGCGGCTCTGCGGACCGTTCGCGACGCAGCAACTCGAGAGCGGCGATCTCGGCGATATCACGCACATCGATCATGGCGAGACCCTTGACGCCGATCGGCATCGTGTAGGTGCCGTAGCCGGTGATCACGTCTTCGATCATCAGGTCGTTCTGGATGAAATAGGCCGGACGCAGGATCGTAGCCTTGAAGCCCATCTGCTCGATCATTCGCTCGACGCCGAACTTGCCGGCGAAATGCGGCACGTTCACATAGACGTCGGCATGGATCACCGAGAGATAGACAATCCGCTCGATGCCCGCCGATCGGGCGACGTTCAAGGCGACCAAAGCCTGGGTGAATTCGTCCGGCACCACCGCGTTCAAGAGGAACAGGGTGGAAACACCGGACATGGCTTTGCGCAGCGAATCGACATCGAGGAAGTCGCCTTGCGCGACCGATACGCCCGCCGGGAAGCTGGCTTTCGACGGGTCGCGGACGAGAGCACGGACGTCGGCGCCGCGCTTGACGAGGTGCTCGACGACTTGGCGGCCAACATTGCCTGTGGCGCCGGTAACGAGGATGGTCATGGAATTTCTCCTGTTGGGTTGCTTGACAGGCCCAATATGTGTGGCTCACAAACATTCAAATAGGCGAAAATTTTAGACGTACCGTCTCACTGGTGGAACACTCATGGATCTTCTGGCCCTGACCGATTTCAACCTCGTTGCCCGCCATGGCGGTTTCGGCAAAGCGGCAAGGGCCACCGGCCGGCCCAAGGCAACGCTGTCCCGGCGGGTTGGAGACTTGGAGAGCAGCCTTGACCTGCGCCTGTTTGAACGGGGTGCGCGTAACCTGAAGCTCACCGAGGAAGGACGGGCGCTTTTCGAGCGGACGGGGGCGTTGCTTGCCGAACTGGACGAGACGGCCGCGGCGATCGCCTCGGGCGGTCAAAGACCCAAGGGCAGATTGCGTATCAGCGCGCCCCTGCTTTTTTCTCAGACCGCGATGGGGAGGATCGCCGCGGGATTTGCCCTCAAATTTCCGGAGGTGAGGCTGGAGGTCACGACGGAGGACCGGGCTGTGGACATGATCGAGGAAGGCTACGACCTGGTAATCCGGGTCAACCCGGATCCCGACGAAAGCCTGGTCGGACGGGCGTTTCTCCGCGACCGGCTGGTCGTCGTGGCGAGCCCTGACCTTCCTCGCACCGGTGGTCCGGCCCCTGGCGTTGCGCGCGGGACAGGCGAACGGCAAATATGGCACGTGAAGACAGAGGCTGGCCGGTCGGCGATAAAAATCGAGCCGGTCCTCGCTTTGGGAACGCTCATTATGGTGCGCGATGCGGTGCGAGCGGGGGTCGGGGCAGCACGTCTTCCCATTTCGTTGGTGGCCCACGATTTGGCTGACGGCACACTGGTGAATTGGGGAGACATTGACGGCCCTGAGATCGCTCTGTGGACGCTCTACCCGTCCCGGCGGCTGCTCAGCCCGCGCGTGTCGGCTTTCCTGGACTTTCTGAAACAGGCCTTCCCGAACGGGACGCCGGACGAACTGGCCGCCTATATCGGCAGGTGATGCCCGGCCGCTTTCAGCGCACTGGGAGCCTGGGCAGCGTCACGTCACCTGCCAGCCTGCTTGGCAGAACATGCCGCGACCTCCGATCCACTCCTCGACAGAACCCGGCAAACAGGCCGATCGCGCCGGCAGGCGCCGTTTCGCGAACGATTGTTTTCGGTGTGGAACAAACTGGGTGCATAGAGGTTTTGGCCTCGCCGCACTCAGGAGGACGTGGTGAAGGCTCTGCGCAGTCTCCTTGCCGAACTGTCATCCAACTGGCTCAGGCGCCGCAAGGCGCAAGCGTCCAACACCGCTGGGAATGCCAAAGCCACGCCCAGCGTTGCGCCGCAGGCGTCAAACCAGCGTGCCGCTCATAGGCCCAAGCCTCCGTCCACCCGCGATGTCGCCTCCAACATGTGAGCGAGCTGCAAAGGCCATCATGATGCTGAATCGCCTGACTACGGATCCACTTCTCCGCCTTTTCATCGGTATAATTGCCGGCACATTGGTTGGAGGCGGTGTCGGCGAAGTGGTCGGCAACCATATCACAGCCGATCTCCTTGTCGGCGCATCCGTGGGCGCTTTTGTCGGCGCCGCGATTGCCGGAGTGATCCTGGCCGTCGAAGAATAGCGCCGCCGCATGGTGAGCAGCCATGGGGCGGCCGCGTCGTCTTCAAGCCATCGACATGCGGCCGAACACCCTGTGGGAATTGAGCGATCGGCTGCTATAATTCCTGGACCTTCCCGGAGAACGCCTGCCATGACCCTGAAAACACGCAAGCTCGGCAGCCAGGGGCTGCAGGTCTCGGCCATCGGCCTCGGCTGCATGGGCATGAGCCAGTCCTACGGCCCGGCCGACGAGGCCGAATCCATCGCCACGCTGCACCGCGCCATCGAACTCGGCTGCACCTTCCTCGACACCGCCGAGGTCTATGGCCCGTATACCAACGAGGCATTGCTCGGCCGGGCGTTGAAGGGCAAGCGCGGCCAGGTGACGATCGCCACCAAATTCGGCTTCCGCATCGAAAACGGCAAGCAGGCTGGAACCGACAGCCGGCCCGAGCATATTCGTGAGGTCGTGGAAGCCTCGCTCGGCCGCCTCGGAACCGACCATATCGACCTGCTCTACCAGCACCGCGTCGACCCGGCGGTGCCGATGGAGGATGTCGCGGGCGCCGTCGGCGAACTCGTCGCGCAAGGCAAGGTGCGCTTCTTCGGCCTGTCGGAGGCCGGCGCGGCCAACATCCGCCGGGCGCATGCCGCGCACCCGGTGTCAGCGGTGCAGAGCGAGTATTCGCTGTGGGAGCGCAATCTGGAGCCGGAGATCATCCCGCTGCTTGGCGAACTCGGCATCGGCCTGGTGCCGTTCTCGCCGCTCGGCCGAGGTTTTCTCACCGGCCAGGTCAAGCGCGCGGAAGACTATCCCGACGGCGATTATCGCCGCAACGACCCGCGCTACCAGGGCGAAAACTACGGCGCCAATGTCGAGGCGGCCGCCAAGGTGAGCGACATCGCCGCTGCCCGCGGCGTCAAGCCCGGCCAGGTCGCGCTGGCATGGCTGCTGGCGAAGGGCGACGGCTTTGGCATCGACATCGTGCCGATCCCCGGCACCAAGCGCACAAAATACTTGGGAGAGAACGTCGCCGCCGCCGCGATCAAACTCGATGCCGCCGAGATGGCCGCGCTCGACGAAGCGCTTGCGCCGGGGAAAATCTCCGGCCCGCGCTACACCGAGCGGGGCATGGCGATGGTCGACCGGTAGGGGGCGCCGCCCGTCTCGCTCTGAGGGCAATGCTCTCGCTCAACTCTTCGGCGGCAGCTGATGTCAAATCGGCTGTCGGCTCGGCTTTATCAGCCAATGTTTCAGCTGGCCGGTGGAGCGTTGATCGCAAATTGCGCGGCGAAAGCCCTGATGTAAGCAGGCCGAGCTTCACCGCGCGCTACATATGCAGCAAGGTTTTGATATTCGTCCAAAATGCCCGACATTCTTAGTCGCAGCAGCACCGATACCATCAACAGATCGCCCGCGCTGAATGCATCGTCGAGCCACTCGGCGGCGTCCAGACGAGCCGAGAGCCTGTCGAGACAGGCGCGAACACGATCCTTCACCAATGGCAAACGCTCCTCGCTCCAGGGCTTGTCAGCTTCGAATATCTTTGCCGTCGTTAATTCGAGGATCGGCGGCTCGACTGTGTTAAGTGCGGCAAACATCCACGTGATCGCACGCGCGCGGGCATCGCGATCGCCGGGCAGCAGGCCCGCGTGCTGCTCGGCAAGGTGAAGGATGATCGAGCCGGTCTCGAACAGTGAGAGAGAACCCTCCTCGTAGGTGGGGATCTGGCCGAAGGGATGGAGGGCCAGATGGTCCGGCGCCTTCATCTGCGCGAAGGAAACAAACCGAACCTCATAAGGCAGCCCTACCTCTTCGAGCGCCCAGCGAACGCGCGTATCGCGCGCCAGTCCCTTGCCGCGATCGGGCGATCGCTCAAATGCCGTGATGGTGATTGTCATCGCATCGTTCCTGATTGGGCGAATTCTTCGGCTCCCTATCGTGAAGACGAATGGGCCTCCCGGAAATCGACATCGGTGTGAACTATTTTCCGCAATTCGTGCCTGGCTTGTCGACCCCGACATTGCCGAAAAAGGCAAAGGCAGGGCCTAATCCGCCGCTGCCGCCGTAACCTTCTTGGACGCGGCCCGCTGTCGCCGCATGCGCCGTTTGGCGACGAGCTTGAGAGCGACCGGCGGCTCGTTTGAGAGCGCGCCCAGCACGGCGTCGACCATGCCATGCGCCACGAAATCCGCGTTCAAGTCACGGGCCAGTTTGTCGGCCGTCTCCTTGTCCTCGCTGCCGGTCTCCGACCAGAACACGATTCCCACCCGAAGTGCGGCCTTGGCACGCTTCAGCCGGCGAACCAGAAAACGGGCGTGCTTGACGGAATCCCGGTTCAGGAATCCGACCACGACAGTGTCGACGGTTTCGAGCTCAAGGCGGCGAATGCTGGCGGGCTCCATATCCGCAAAGCCGGCTTTCGATACCGTCGCGCCCTGGACCTCCAGCACCTGCGCCAGCATCGCGGCGGCGGCGTCGTCGAGCTCGCCACGCCCACCGGCGCAAAGCACGGACATATCCGTTCCATCGGGCAGGTCGGTCTCGTCTTCCCCGTTGGGATCGCCATCGTCGCTCGCCTCTGCGGCCTCGGGCGGCGCCTCCTCCTCGCCTGCCTCCTCCTGCGCGCTGTCGTCGAGATTGGCCACCAGCACCAGGGCACTGGCCGCCACCTGCCGCCTTTGCAAATCGCCCATGACGCCGCGCACACGGTCTTGTTCGCCCAGCAAAAGCGCCGGAATGGCAACCTTGTCGTAGAATTCGACCAGATATTTCTCCTCCAGCATCTCCTCGGCATGGTCGGTGGCTTCTTCCGGATCGCCGGCCAGAAGCCGCTGGTACAGGCGCGCATGGGGTTCGAGCACGGGCTCGTTGCCGAACAGCACGTCGAGGAATTCAAACTGCGGCACGTGTCTGCCCAGCACCACCAGGCAGACGGTGAGCGGTGTCGACAGGATCAGCCCGAGCGGCCCCCAGAGCCACGTCCAGAAAATCGCCGCGACGATGATCGCCAGCGGCGACAGTCCTGTCCGCGAACCGTAGAGCCAGGGTTCGATGATATTGCCGGTGATCAGCTCCATCACTACGAACAGGGCGGCGGTCCACAGCACGAGCGACCAGCCCGGCGCAACGGCCAGCGCCAGGAACAGCGGCAAAAGCATGCCGATGATCGGGCCGATATAGGGAACGAAACGCAGCGCCAGCGCCAGCAGCCCCCACAGCAGCGCATTGGGAATACCGAGGGCCCAGAGCCCGATCGCAATCGGTACGGCGTAGACGATGTTGACGACCAATTGCATCAAGAGATAGCGGCCCACCCGCTTGGCGGCATCCTGAAGCGCCTCGGTGGTGCGGTGGAGGTCGCCGTAGCCGACAAGCCGGATGAAGCGGTCGCGCAGATCCTCCCGCTCGAGCAGCATGAAGATGACGACGACGATGATCAGTCCGGCCGACCCAAGCGGGCTGATCAGCGGCCCGACGATATTCTGCAGGACCTGGAGCGGCCTTTCTCGGGCGACGATCTCGACAGGCACCGGCTCACGCGCAGGCTTTTCCGGTGCGGCAGCCGGCAGCGTGGCGTCCTGCCTGTCGATCTCCTGGCCGACACGCTCGACCACCTGGCTCAATCTGGCAAGTATCCCGCCCCCGACCCCGGTTTCCTTGAGCGAGCGGATCTTGGTCAGGATGTTGGTCTGGTAGACCGGGATGTTCTGCGCCAGTTCGCTGACCTGCGTGGCGACGATGAAGGAGAACAGGCCAAGCGCCGCGAAAGCGCCGAGCACGCTGGCAATGACGGCGGCAATCCGGGGAATGCCGATTTTTTTAAGAGCTGAGACAAGCGGCGCCAATGCGAAGGTCAGCAGCAGCGCGATCGCGATCGGCAGGAAAACCTCGCGCCCGAAATACAGTGCGGCCACCGTCGTGACGATGGCCGCCACATTGGGCAAAGAGGTTCGCGGATGGGGCGCGGCTGCTGAAAGTGCGTCCCCTAGCCCGTCAGCCGGAGACGCCGTGCCGTTTCGACGATTGGCCACGTGATGCCTCCCCTGCCAAATGCCATGATCGGGCATATAGAGCGGACGTGCAACTTTAGCCAACGATGAAATACGCCTCGCTCACAGGCAATGATCCGGGCCGCATCGGCCGCTCTCGACCGATCGGATCAGCGCGCCGCATGCCTGGCCAGCGCGTGCTCGATCAGCACGTCAATGGTCTGGCTGTAGCCGATGCCTGACGCCGCCAGCGCCTTGGCATACATCGAGATGTCGGTGAAGCCGGGAATGGTGTTGACCTCGTTGACGAGCAGGCTGCCATCGGCGCGCAGGAAGAAATCGACGCGCGCCATGGCTTCGCAGCCGAGCGCCTGAAAAGCCTGACGCGCCATCTCCCTCGCTTTGTCGGCCACAGTGGCCGGGACATCAGCGGGCACCTTGACCAGCGCGCCGTCGGCATCGAGATATTTGGCCTCATAGGTGTAGAAGCCGTGCTTGCCGGCCGGAATGATCTCGCCGGGCAGCGACACCGTCAGCGACCCGTCGGCGCGCTCCAGCACCGAGAACTCGATCTCGCGCCCCTCGACGAATTCCTCGATCAACACTTTGCCGTCGTAGCGGAAAGCCGTGTCGATGGCCTGCTCGAAGCCATCCCTGTCATTCACCTTGCTGACCCCGAAGGACGAGCCCTGGCGCGCCGGCTTGGCGAAGAACGGCAGGCCGAGCATCCCGGCAATCTCCTGGAAGGAATGCTTGCCGTTTCGATGCACGGTGACGGAGCGGGCAACCGCCAATCCCGCCTCGCGCATCAGCCGCTTGGCGACATCCTTGTCCATGGCCGCGGCCGACGCGAGGATGCCGCAGCCGACATAGGCTACATCGGCGACCTCGGCATAGCCCTGCACCGAGCCGTCCTCGCCGAACGGCCCGTGCAGCACCGGGAACACGACGTCGATGGGGGGCAGGTCAGGCTGCGTACCATCCCGCGAGACGGCGACCAGCCGGCCCTTGCCGCCGGGCAGCAGCGCGACCTCGGCACCATCTTCGGATGCCGGCGCCCCTGCCGCGTCATCAAGTTGTTGCAGCAGCCATCTGCCGCTTTTGGTAATGGCGATCGGCACGATGTCGTAGCGCGTCCGGTCGATCGCCTTCAGCACATTGGCGGCCGACAGGCGCGACACGTCATGCTCGGCCGAACGCCCGCCATAGAGGATGGCCACTCTTGTCTTACCGGTCATCGAAATCCCTCGACTGTCAAAAAAAATCAAATGGCGACGGCAATGCCGCGATTGGCGAAGAAGCGGTCGAAATCGGCCGGCGCCAACACTGCGTCTGCCTGTGTGGCGGGGTCATGGCCGGACGGGTTGTGGAAGCGGAAACCCTGATTGGATGCCGCCGTGACCAGCACCAGATGACCGCCCTTCGAGGGCGGCTCGCGCTCGGGCCAGCGGATCGAACTGCTGACCGACGCGATGAAGAAGCGCGTCCGCTGCATGATCGCCGGAATCTCGGCCGTCGCGACATTGGTCACCACCTCGGCCCGGAGTCCAAAAACCTCTTTCACGAAGCTGACGAAGGGCGCGTAGATCAGCCCCTTGATCGATCCCCCGTTGACGACATAGCCGCCATATAAGGTGCAGCGCCTGGCAAGCTCGATCGTCGGCACGATCTCGCCGCGGCTTGCCAGGATCATCTTCAGGCACGCCATGCCGCAGATATTGGCCGCCCAGACCGCATATTCATCGAGTGTTTCCGCGCCCGATCCCCGCCACAGCGGATCGCGCCTGAGGGCAACATCCGCGCCGTCGGCGAGCACGTCCAGCGTCAGGTCGGGCGTCTCCCACTGGCTGAAAAACGGCACGGTTTCAGGCAGTGGACTCATACGGGCTCCTCGGCGGCTGGCTCCATCTCGTATACGAGGATACGAGATGGATGAAAAGCCGCTTAGGCCCGTTTAGGTGTGGGGAGCCGTGCGCCGCCGCCTACTCGGCCTTCGTCCAACCGAAAACCAGCCAAGCATATTTCGATTTTTCGTCGGGTTCGACAGTGTAGGTCATCTGCATGTCGCCGTCCTTGGCGTAGATATCCAGCCTGGGCGCGGTCTCCAGCTTGAGCCACGCCGAACTGTTGCTGAAGGACCAGGTTCCGCACCAGACGCAAGGCCCCGCCGTCGGATCACCCGGCTGATGAAAATTGTAGCGGCCGTCCGCCGTGATCTCCAGATAGTCAAACGCGCCGTAAAACGCGGTCACCGTCTGCTGGAATTCATTGGCGGCCGCTTCCTGTTCCGGTGTCGGCGCATCCTTCATATCGCGCGGCGGCCGGATGGCTCCGCCGTTCAGTTTCCATTTGCCGACAAAATCCTTCTGGGTCGGAAGATATTCCTCCTGCGCCTGCGCCGATGAAACATAAGCAAAAGGTGATATACTTGTGAGATCCACGGCCCCGATCGCAAATAAAAGCGTGGCGGCACAGATCGCCCTTGTTGGGTTTTGCATAAAAAATGTATCTCCAAGGGGGTAAGGGGAGTTCTATTGAGGATTTTGCAGCGCACGTTGCTTCGATGCCGATTCCCGCCCGCCATTTGCACGGTTAGCATCGTGGCCATCAATCTGGCAACGCAAGGCAGCTTCTCTCCGGCATCGCCCATGCGCCCGCGATCCCGGCCGGCTGAATATCGGCAGCTTAGAAGGTGATCTTCACCGAAGCTGCGCTGCGACTATGCGGACCATGATGGACGGCCTCGATGTTGTTGCCGTCGGGATCGAGCAGGAAGGCGGCGTAATAGCCGGGATGATAGGGCCGTTCGCCCGGCGCGCCATTGTCCGTGCCGCCAGCCGCCAGTCCGGCCTTGTAGAAGGCGTCGACCATGGCGTGGTCCCTTGCCTGGAAAGCCAGGTGATGGCGACCGGTGAGTTTTCCCTGTGCGGCCCGGCTGTCGGCAGTGGAGACAAACAGCTCGTCGGCCCAGAAAAAATCGTCGCCGCTCCCACCGATCGGAACATCGATCGCCTGCAGGACCGCCTCGTAGAAACGCCGGCTGGGCGCGAGATCCCTGACCACCAGTTGGATGTGGTCGATGAGCCGGCCGCGATGCAATTCCTGGGTTTCCATAAAGATGCCTCCTCGTGAGGTTCGAATTTAGGTTCGGACAGGGCGTCGTCAATGCGGATACTTGTTCTATCCCGCAAACAAAAAGCCCGCCGGGAGGGGATCCGGCGGGCCTTTGGAAAGCATGTCTAGCCTTCAGGGGTCTGAGGGGGATCAGACCTGGTAAGAACCTTTGTTGGCCGCGGAGGTTCCACCCGAACAAAAAATTGCCGATGGCCCGTCGAAACCGCGGAAGCGGTGGAGGCGATTTCTTCGCGAGAGCACTCACAGTTTGGAACTTTCCGCTCACAACCGGGTTGGGTGCCCCGGTGGGAGGAATTGCTATTGGATAGTTTTCAGAGGCTCGAAGCGCTGGTCGACAGCGCCGGTGTCGAGGATATCGAGGAAGCAACCGCTCTGCTGCGCCGGTTCAAGGGCAGGTCGCGCGAGGTCTCGGCAGCCATAGATGAGTTCATGCTCGATTTCATGACGTTGGTCTTCGTCGTCGAAAGCGGCGAAGAAGGTTTCGAAAAGCCGGTCCGCAAGCTCGCTCGCACCAAGCTTTCAAAGCTTGAGCGGATGGTGACTGTGATGGCGGAGGAAAAGCCGGCCTCCGGCGCCGGCCTATCCCTTCAGGATGGCGGCTAGCCTTGGAATGCCTTCGCTCACCGCGCGCCGGTCGGCGAGCGTGAAGGACAGCCGCAGCGTGTTGCGCCCGGTGCCGTCGGCATAAAAGGCGCCGCCCGGCACGAAGGCCACCCGCGCTTCTTTCACCGACCGCGCCAGAAGCTCGGTGGCGTCGGCCCCTTCCGGCAACGTTACCCAGACGAACATGCCGCCTTCCGGGCGGCTCCAGGTCACGCCTTCCGGCATATTGGATTCCAGTGCCGAGAGCAGCCCGTCGCGGCGCTCGCGATAGGCGCCGATAAGTTTTTCCACCTGGCCGTCGAAGACGGCTTCGGCGACACGATGCATCACCACCTGGTTGATCGACGGGCTGTGCAGGTCCGAGGCCTGCTTCATCAGCACCAGTTTCTCGACGATGTGGCGCGGGGCGCAAACCCAGCCGATGCGCATGCCCGGCGACAGTATCTTCGAGAACGAGCCGCAATAGAGCGTGCGCGCCTTGTCGATGCCGCCGGACCTGATGCAGTCGAGCGCCAGGATCGGCGGCACGCCGTCGCCGTCATAGCGCAGCGCGCGATAGGCGGCATCCTCGATGACGGCGATGTCGAGTTCGCCGGCAAGGCCGAGCACCGCCTCGCGCTGCTCACGGTTCAGCGTGTTGCCGGTCGGGTTGGCGAAATCCGGCACCAGATAGGCGAATTTGGCCTTGCCGCCATTTGCTGCCGCTGCCGCGCGATAGGCATCGGGCGTCATGTTGCCGCCGGCCGGGGTCAGCCGGTCGTAGCGAGGCTCATAGGCGTTGAAAGCCTGCAGCGCGCCGAGATAAGTCGGCCACGTCACCAGCGCGGTATCGCCCGGCGACAGGAACAGTTTGCCGAGATAGTCCAGCGCCTGCTGGGAGCCGGAAGTGATGAAGATATTGGCCTCGTCACAGGCGACGCCGAGCTTGCCCATCTGCCCGGCGAGCCAGCGCCGCAACGGCAGGTAGCCTTCCGAGACCTGGTACTGCAGCGCCGCACCCGCCTCGGCGCCGCCCAGCACCGAAGCATAGGCGTCACGGATCGCCTCGGCCGGGAACAACGCCGGATCGGGAATACCGCCGGCGAACGAGATGATGTCCGGCTGGTCGAGCAGCTTCAGGAGCTCGCGGATTTCGGACGCTTTCATGCGCGACGAGCGCGAAGCCAACAGATTCATAAGGGTCACGACACGCCTCCCCAAACGCTGCAATATAGGTCAACTTGGCTGACCTATATCCCCTCTTGGCCGCGAATTGAAGTGTGCCTGAACGATTTCCCGAATGCGCCAGCGCGGGCGCACTGCTCGAACGCCGCGAGCAGTTCCACAAAAAATGTGCAGCGGTTTCCGTCCGCCTAAAGGCTCTTCTTGTAGCCGAGATGGCTGCCGGTGAAGCCGAGGCTTTCGTAGAAACGGTGCGCGTCCGCCCGCCCCTTGTCGGTGGTCAGTTGGACGAGGCTGCAGCCCCGCGCCCGGCACGCGTCGATCGCCCATACGA
>NZ_RZQY01000800.1:0-2410 GCF_003998575.1 Mesorhizobium sp. M7A.F.Ca.CA.001.10.2.1
CCGCAGGAATGCGTGTTGGTGATGGTGATCGGGAAGTTGAAAGCGCCGGTTTCCTCGACGATGTGCGAGCCGGTCAGTTCGCCGTTTCCGTTCTGGCTGAAAATGCCGGCGAAGACCGGCGTGGCGAGGTCGGCGAGCGGCCTGGGCAGGATCGCGGTCACGCCGGTGCGCACCGGTCCCTCGCCGACGACAAGCGCGCCATCGCCCGAAATCAGCGTCGCATAGCCGACCGTCACGCCGGGCACATCGGTGATCGCGTTAAACGGTCCGGGCCGCCCATCGAAGCCGATGCCGAAATTTCGCGCGCGCGGTTTGCCCGAGGGTGTTGTCAGATGATGCGGATTGTCGGTCATGGTCTCAGAACAGGGATCCCTGATTGCCCGGCTCCTTGGCCTTGGCCGCCGGCTTGGCCACGGCTTTCGGTTTTGCCGTGCCGGTGATCGCCACCGCATCGGCGATGCCGTCGGCGAACTCGAGCGAAAGCGCCATTCCCGACGCCACCTCGGCAGCCTGCTTGATCACCGCGCCATCCGCATCCCTCACCAGCGCAAAGCCGCGCGCCAGGACGGCCTTGTGCGACAGCGACGCCATCAACCTGTCGGCCTGGACGACGCGGCCGCGCAGGCGCTCCAGCCTGAGCACCACTGCTTGCGTGCCGCGTCTCGTCAAAGCTGTCAGCAAATCCCTCTGCACGCGTTGCCGCCGTGCCGTCGGCTCGATCGTGATGCGGCCTTGCAGCATGCCCAGTTGCTGCTTGTGCCGCTGCAGCGATGCCCTGGCACATTTTGGCAATTGATCGGCCGCTCGGTTAAGCTCCGCACGCCGGGCTCTTGCCAACGCGCGCAGTGCCCCTTGTGCTCGCAAAAGATTGCGTTCGTTGGTGCGCCGCGCCTCGGCAATGCGCTGCGACAGCATTGCCGGTGTCAGCTTTACGGCAAAAAACCTTGCACGCTTGCGTTCGGTGGAGACCAACAGGCCCCGGCCGAGCCTGGATGTCGCCTCATCGAGGCGCCGGCGCGGCAGCGCCAGCAATTGATCGGGCGAGGGCAGAGCCCGGGCGGCGGCACGGACGGCCTGCCGCTTGCGTTCGAAATTGCGCAGGACCGCCGCTTTCAGCCGCGCTCCGAGGCTGGCAAGCGTCGCTTCGAGGTCCGCCTTCACCGGCACGGCGATTTCGGCCGCACCCGTCGGCGTCGGCGCCCGCACATCGGCAACGAGGTCGATCAGCGTCCAGTCGGTCTCGTGGCCGACAGCCGAGATCACCGGAATGCCGGAAGCGGCAACGGCGCGGGCGAGCGCCTCGTCGTTGAAGCCCCAGAGGTCTTCGAGGCTGCCGCCGCCGCGCGCCACGATCAGCAGATCGGGGCGCTGAATGGCGCCGTCCCAGGCCAGCGCGTTGAAGCCGTTGACCGCGGCAGTCACTTCCGCGCCTGACGTCTCGCCTTGAACACGCACCGGCCAGACCAGGATGTGCAGCGGAAAGCGGTCCTTGATGCGGTGGATGATGTCGCGGATGACGGACCCTGTCGGCGAGGTGACGACGCCGATGACGCGCGGCATGAATGGCAGCAACCGCTTGCGACCGGCATCGAACAGCCCCTCGGCCTGTAGCCGCCGCTTGCGCTCCTCCAGCAGAGCCATCAGGGCGCCGGCGCCGGCAGGCTCCAGATTGTCGATGACGATCTGGTAGTTGGACTTGCCGGGATAAGTGGTGAGCTTGCCGGTGGCGATCACCTCCATCCCCTCCTCGGGGCGGAATTTCAGCCGGCTCATCGTGCCTTTCCAGACCACGGCGTCGAGACGGGCACGGTCGTCCTTCAGCGCGAAATAAGCATGACCGGACGAATGCGGCCCGCGATAGCCTGATATTTCGCCGCGCACCCGCACATTGCCGAAAACGTCCTCGACCGTGCGCTTCAGCGCGCCGGAAATCTCGCTCACCGTATATTCGGCGGCGTTGGTGCGTGATTCGGATGCTGCTTCGCTCATCGGTCGATTGGGGAACGGTTGGGCGCCCGCGTCAAGGCGGTTGCGTCGGGCCAGCCGTTCATAACCCGCATACCTGACCCCGCCTACCAGCCGGGCAGAATCTGGTTCGGCTTGGTTCGCCGCAGCTTGGTGAAGGCGAGTGCCGCGAAATCGAATGTCCCGGGATCTTCACCGACCGGCACGGAGATGTTGTCCAGGCTTTCCGAAATATGGCGGGCGAGCGCATCGACGATCTCCGGCCGCGACGTCTGGCCGCGCATGATGCCGATGCGGCAATCGGGCAGGGCGCCGAAGCCGTCGGCTTCGCCCAGCACCCGCATGCCGGGCCGTAGCGCACATTCCGGCAGCACCGAGATCGCGAGGCCCGAAAGCACCGCGGCGGTGATGACGGTGGCCGAGAAACTGGTGAACAGGATGCGAT
>NZ_RZQY01000801.1:0-2394 GCF_003998575.1 Mesorhizobium sp. M7A.F.Ca.CA.001.10.2.1
GCATCTGGCCGACCGTGTCGCCAGCCGGCTGCGCGCCAAGGCGCGGCCCGGCCGCACGGTGACGGTACGCGTGCGCTTTGCCGATCTCAGCGCCGTCACGCGCTCGATCACGCTTGACCAGCCGATCTCGGCGACCGCGATGCTGGCCGAGATCGCCGGCGATCTGGTGCGCGGCGTCCTCGCCGACAACCCCCACGAAAGAACGATCTCGCTGCTGGCGATCTCGGTGTCGCATCTTGAGGAAAGCTTCGAGCTGCAGCTCGAACTGCCGCTCGGCCTCGCCGACGAGAAACGCCGGCCCGGCACCCGAAAAGGCCTGGCACGCTTCGACGCCGACCGCGCCATCGACAAGATCCGCGAACGCTTCGGCAAACAGGCGGTCGGCTACGGCACGGTGGCACTGGAGGCCGCGCGCTCGGTTCCCGACGAATTCAGGGAGCTGGCGGAGAAGGAACTGTGAACCCGGGACCGCCGGGCGCTATTCCGTCTCCTCGCCGTCCCAGTACCGCCTCACCGCTCCCATGTCGAAAATGCCGTCGCGCCGGCGCAAGGCGTCGACCGCCATCTTGTTGGAATCGGGATAGACGCAGACCTCGTTGGGATTTTTCTCGCCGATCATCAGATAGCGGCACGGTTCCGTACCGCTGTTGAGGAAGGAATGCCCGACCGCCAGGCCGGCGGGAAAGCAGACATAATCGCCGGCCTTCATCTCGTGACGCTCCTCGCCAAGCAGCAGCGTCACCTGCCCTTCCAGAATCAGCGCGTGCTCCTCTTCGAGCATGTGGTAGTGCCTGGGCGCCAGGCGCATGCCGGGGGCCGGCGCCTCGATCAGCATGCCGACATGATAGTCTGGTAGTCCCAAAGCCGCATAGGTCAGATGCCTGGACCGGCCGCCGAACCGCGGGCCTTCGCCCTCGACCTTCCATTCGACGGCATCGCTGGCGACAGGCGGGATCGGCACGGCTGGGGGTTTGGTGATACCGGACATCACACCCGACGGCAGCGGATCGCCGGCGGCAAGGCCGGTGTTCTCGCCGTCCCAGTAGGTTCGAGTTGCAGCGAGATCGAAGAGCGCACGGCTACCCAGCGCGCGCACCAGCACCTTGTTGGAGGCGGTGTAGACGACCACGTCATTCGGGTTGCGCTCGCCGACGATGACATAGCGGCACGGCGCGTCGCCGGTGTTGATGAGGCAATGCCCCGCCGCAGCACCAGCCGGAAAGCAGATGTAGTCGCCGGCCTTCATGGCGTAGGCGGCGTCGCCGACATAAGCGGTCAGCGCCCCTTCGAGGATGAAGACATGCTCTTCCTCGAAAATGTGGTAGTGCGCCGGTGAGGTCTGCTTGCCCGGCGGCAGTTCCTCGATCGCCACGCCGACATGGTAATTCTCGCCTAGGGCGGCCAGCGACAGATGCCGGTAGCGCACGGCAAAGCGCGGCACATCGGACCATTCCGTCCATGGCACGCTGTCCGATGCGAATGGCACTGGCGATTTGTCGTCTGCCATCAGGCCTCCTGCTCCTGCCGCCTACCTCGTCGCGACGGAACAAAGCTGCCAGCTTCCGGCATCATCGCCAAGCGGTGTTCGCCACACTCCTGACAGAGCCGGGCAGGAGTCGCTGGCCTTTCGAAACAGTTTCTCAGCCCCTGATCGCCTTGCCCGCCTGCTGCAGCAGCTCGAACGCCGCGAAGCGTTTTGCATGCCAGCCGCCCAGCGTAGCGTCGGGATGATAGACCTCGCCGAGTTCCGACATGCCGGCCATCGCCCCCGTCAGATCCCTGTAGGCACCGGCGGCGACCGCGCCCAGCATAGCCGAGCCGAGCAGCACCGGTTCCGGCGAGGTCGACGCCACCACCACCATGCCTGTGGTATCGGCAAGCAGCTGGCGCACCAGCGGGCTTTGGCCGGCGCCGCCGCTGACCACGATGGTGTCGACGGCAATGCCCTTGTCATGCTCGGCCCGCACGATCTGGCGCGCGCCATAGCCCAGCCCGCAGACCCCGGCGACATAGAGCCCGACCAGGCTGTCGAGGCTGGTGTCGAGATCGAGCCCGGCGATCAGCGCGCGCGCGTCCGGGTCGGCGAAAGGTGCGCGGTTGCCGAGAAACTCCGGCACCACATGGATGCCGCCGACCAGCGCCGGCGTTGCCGCGGCCCCATTGCGGCTTTGCGCCTGCAACGACAGCCAGGCGCTGAGGCTGAGCCCCTCGGCTTGCGCCTTGGCGGTCGCTTCGGCAGCCGCGGGATGCATGCGCACCAGATGGTCGATAGCAGCACCGGCTGCCGACTGGCCGCCCTCGTTCAGCCACAGGCCCGGCACCATGGCCGAGAAATACGGACCCCAGACGCCGTCGACGAAGGCCGGCGCCGCGGTCGACGACATGGTGCAGGCC
>NZ_RZQY01000802.1:0-2392 GCF_003998575.1 Mesorhizobium sp. M7A.F.Ca.CA.001.10.2.1
GAAGATGACGAGCCTTCGACCGTCGAGCAATATCTGGTGAAGGACCCGGAACGCTTCGCCCTGAACATGGCGCGCATGATCGAGCAGGCCGGCAAGGCCGCTTCCGCCTGGGCCGAGCCGCGCGAAAAAGGCGACGTGCGCGACCATGTCGCCGAGCCCGTTGTCGATATGGTGAAGACCTTTTCCAAGCTCAGCGAATACTGGCTTGCCGATCCGCAGCGCGCGCTGGAAGCGCAGACGCGGCTGTTCTCCGGCTATATGACGGTCTGGGCCAACGCCATTCAGCGCACCAGCAACGCCGCGCAAGACACCGAAGACGCGGTCAAGCCGGAGCGCGGCGACAAGCGGTTCCTCGACCCGGAATGGGGCCGCAACGCCTTCTTCGATTTCCTCAAGCAGGCCTATCTCGTCACCTCGCGCTGGGCGGCCGATCTGGTCGAGCACGCCGAAGGCCTTGACGAGCACACCCGCCACAAGGCCGGCTTTTACGTCAAGCAGGTGTCCAACGCCATCTCGCCGTCGAATTTCATCCTGACCAATCCGGAACTGTTCCGTGAAACCGTCGCGTCGAACGGCGAAAACCTGGTGCGCGGCATGAAGATGCTGGCCGAGGACATCGCCGCCGGCAAGGGCGACCTGAAGCTGCGGCAGGCTGACTACTCACCCTTCGAGATCGGCAGGAACATCGCCACCACTCCCGGCAAGGTGGTCGGCCGCAGCGACGTCGCCGAAATCATCCAGTACGACCCGGCGACCGAGACGGTGCTCAAGCGGCCCTTGCTGATCTGCCCGCCATGGATCAACAAATTCTACATCCTCGATTTGAACCCGCAGAAATCCTTCATTCGCTGGGCGGTTGAACAGGGCCACACCGTGTTCGTCATCTCCTGGATCAATCCGGACGAGCGCCACGGCACCAAGAGTTGGGAAGCCTATATCCGCGAGGGTCTGCAATACGGCCTCGACACCGTCGAGAAGGCCACCGGCGAACGCGACGTCAACGCGATCGGCTATTGCGTTGGCGGCACGCTTCTGGCGGCGGCACTGGCGCTGATGGCGCAAGAGGGCGACGACCGCATCAAGTCGGCGACCTTCTTCACCACGCAGGTCGACTTCACCCATGCCGGCGACCTGAAAGTGTTCGTCGACGAAGAACAGGTCGCCGCTGTGGAAAAGTCGATGAGCGAAAAAGGCTATCTCGACGGCACCAAGATGGCGACCGCCTTCAACATGCTGCGCTCAGGCGACCTGATCTGGCCCTATGTCGTCAACAACTACATGCGCGGCAAGGATCCCCTGCCCTTCGACCTGCTCTACTGGAATGCAGATTCCACCCGCATGGCGGCGGCCAATCACTCTTTCTACCTGCGCAACTGCTATCTTGAGAACAACCTTTCGCAAGGCACGATGGAACTGGCGGGTCACACGGTTTCGCTTGGGGACATCACCATCCCGGTCTACAACCTCGCCTCCAAGGAAGATCACATCGCGCCGGCGCTTTCGGTGTTCCTCGGTTCGAAATATTTCGGCGGCACGGTCGAGTATGTGATGGCCGGGTCGGGCCATATCGCAGGGGTCGTCAATCCGCCGGCATCCAACAAATACCAGTACTGGACCGGGGGTACGCCGACGGGCGACTTCAGCCAGTGGATAGCCAATGCCACCGACCATCCAGGATCCTGGTGGCCGCACTGGCAAGACTGGATAGAGGCCAAGGACAACACCCGCGTGCCTGCCCGCAAACCGGGCAAGCATATGAAAACCTTGGGTGATGCTCCCGGCACCTATGTGAAAGTACGTGTGTAACGGACTGTAATGTGTGGTGAGTTGACGGACCGCCAAAAGCGGGCGAAATGGTGTCGTCAACCATCAAGCGGCCGTAATTCGACAATCACCGCAAAAATACTTCCAGGCTTGCGGATTTGACACAGGTCTCGTTTCCGGATCGGAGACAAAGGTCACCTTGGCATCGACGCATGCGTGTGGCGCCAAGGATATACCGACCGGACATCGAGGGGGAATTTGACTTTGAAATCAGCAGGATGGAGCCTCGCAAAGGGAGAACGCCGCGCCATTGTGGCAGCGCTCTGCTCCTTGCTTCTGGCCTCCTGCACTTCGGCTGGCGACCCGACAATGTCGGTCGGAATGCCCGGTTACAATGCCACCGCATCGGATATGAATGCTGCCTCAAGTGGCAAGTCGGCCGCTGTCGCCGATTCGTCCGAGGTCACGACCGAGCAGACGACCGTGATGACGGCGAGCGATACGGCGCTGCCTGAAAAAGTCGCCTACGTGCCTATGTCCAAACCGGGAGCTGCCTTTCCGCTGACCACGCCGGCGGGCGCCGAAACCATCGTTGGAAACACGCCGCAATCGCTGACGCAGCAGGCAC
>NZ_RZQY01000803.1:0-2391 GCF_003998575.1 Mesorhizobium sp. M7A.F.Ca.CA.001.10.2.1
GTTGAGGCTCTGGATCGCCTGCCTGAGCTTGCGGATCGCCTCGATGATGTCCTCGCGCTCGGAGACGATCGCCTCCAGCCGGTCGGATAGCTCCTTCTGCTCCTCCTCGGCGCGCAGGTTGACGGCGCCGAGCCGTTCGCGCTCGATCTTCAGCCTGTCGAGTTGACGCTCGATCTCGGCCATCTCAGGCATCGGGCTGTCGGCCTCCAGACCGGTGTGGCGGATGACCAGATGCGGCGGCGTGTTCAGCGTTTCCTGTATGCGCGCCTCGACCTCCAGCCGGCGCTCGTCGGCCGCCGTCAGCCGCTCTTCGGCGCGAACGCGGGTCTCGCGCGCCTCGGCCAGGAACTGGATGGCGCCGGTGGCGGCCTTGTCCAGTTCGGATTGCCGGTTCTCCGCTTCCTGCAGACGGTCGGCCGCCGCCTTGCGCAAGCTCTCGGCCTCGGTGAGCTGCGACAGCAAGGCACGCCGCTTGGCGTTGATTTCATCGGGAGCATCGGCCAGCCGCTCGCGTTCGGCCTCGGCCTCGGCCTTGCGTTCGCCGAGCGATGCGATCTGCGTCGAGGCGTTTTCGGCCCGCTCCAGCCAATTGCTGCGCTCGGCGCCAATGGCATCGAGCCGGCGCGCGCGCGCCTCGGCTTCGCGCCGAAGCCCCTCATGCACCGCGCGCGCATCGGCAAGCGCGGCGCGGTCGCGGGCGACATTGGCCGAGGACTGTTCGAGCTGCAATTGCAGATCGCCAAGATCGGGCGCGTCCTGCAGCAGCATTTCCGCCTCGGCGAAGGCGGCCGAAATCTCCTCATGGCTGTCGACGATGCGGGCGCGCGCTTCATCGAGTGCGGCGCGCCGGCTCTGCAATTCGCCGCCGGCCCTCTCGGCCTCGGCCAACGCATTGCGGGCAGCGTCCAGCCGATGCTGAGCGTCACGACCGGCCTGGCGCGTGTTGCGCTCGGCCTCGCTTGCCAGGCGGAGCGCCTGTTCAGCCTCTCCCAGCGCATCCTCGGCCTGGCGCAGGACGAGCGTCGCTTGTATCGCCTCGGCATCGAGCTCAGCCAGCCGGTTCTTCTGCGCCAGCCGTTGTGCTGCGGCGGTCGGCGCATCGGCGCTTGCGGTAAAGCCATCCCAGCGCCAGAGCGCGCCTTCACGGCTGACCAGCCGCTGGCCGGGAGCAAGCAGCGACTGCAACCGGCGGCCGTCGCCGGCGGCATCGACGATACCGATCTGCGCCAGGCGGCGGGCGAGCTGTGCCGGCGCGTGGACCACGCTGGCCAAGCTTTTAACGCCTTCCGGCAGAGCCGCGTCGCCGGGCTGGATCGCGCTTTCGCCCCAATGCACCGGCGCGCTGCGGTCAAGCGGCACGTCGAGGTCTTCGCCAAGGGCCGCACCCAGCGCCGTTTCGAAACCGCGATCGACGCTGATCTGCTCCAGCACGGCCGGGAAGAGATCGCCGCTGGCTGCATTCAGGATTTTGGCCAGCGTGCGCGCTTCGGTTTCGATCCGCGCCAGCTCGGCCCTGGCATCCTGAAGCGGTGGCCGGGCAGAACTTTCCGTGGCGCGGGCATCGATGACAGACTGCTCGGCCTCAGACACGGCAGCCTCGGCCTCCTCCAGCAGCGCCATGGCCTGTTCGACCAGCACCCGCTTCTCGGCCGGATCGGGCAGGCCAGCGACCTTGGAGAGTATCTCAGACAATTCCCGGTCGACATCGGCAAGCTGGCGCGCGAAGCGGTCGCGGCGTTCGGCGGTGTCGCGCAGCGTCCGTTCGATCTGGTTGCGCGAGGCGGCAGCCTCGGCCCGTTCGGCTGTCAGCGCGGCGAGCTTGGCTTCGCTTTGCGAAAGCGTCGACGCCGCCTGTTCGAACGCCGCACGGGTGGTGGCTTCGCGTTCGGCGGCGCCGGCATTTTCCGAATTGAGTGCCGCCTCTTCGGTGCGAAGGCGCTCGAGAATGTCCGCATTGTCGCGGACCATGCGCTCTTCACGTGCGATATCGCCGTCGAGCTGCTGTAGCCGGCGCTCGAGTTCGCTCTGACGGGCGCGGATGCGGCCGGCTTCCTCCTCGATCTGCGACTTGGCGATCGACAGGCGCTGGAAGGCAGCAGCGGCGGCGGCTTCCGCGTCGCGCAAATCCGGCAATCGGTGAGCACCGATACCTTGCTCCCTGGCGGCGGCCATCTGGGCCGCGGCGCGGTCGCCGACAAGGGCTGTCGCAACCGCCAGCGCCGAACGCGCCTCGCCTTCCTGGGTCTTGGCCAGCGTCCAGCGCAGATGCAACAGCGTCGCTTCGGCCTTGCGGATATCGGCCGACAGGTTCTTGAAGCGGGAGGCCTGGCGCGCCTGGCGCTTCAGGCTTTCGATCTGGCTTTCCAGCTCGCCGACGACGTCGTCCAGTCG
>NZ_RZQY01000804.1:0-2388 GCF_003998575.1 Mesorhizobium sp. M7A.F.Ca.CA.001.10.2.1
ATCGAGGACAGCACCGCCATCCTCGGCGGGCTGGTCATGTCGGCGGCGACCTTTCTGGTCTTTGTCCATCTGCCGCTGCCCTGGCATGAGGACGCGCCGCTGGCGATGCCTTTTCTCTACGTCGCCGGCATGTGGATGGCGGTGCTGTCCTCGATCGCCTTCACCGCCATATATGCCTTCCGGGTGGCCGCCGAAGCCCGGCTTCTGGCCAATGCGCTCGCTGCAACGGAGCTGGTGCTGCAGCGCGAGCAGCACCTTTCGGCACTCGACGGGCTGGCCGCCGCGGCCGCGCATGAGCTCGGCACGCCGCTCGCCACCATCGCGCTTGTCGCCAAGGAGATGGAAAAGGCGCTCGGCAAGGATGCGAAATATGGGGAAGACGTAACGCTGTTGCGTTCGCAGAGCGAGCGCTGCCGCGAGATTCTCAAGCGGCTGACCAGCCTGTCCTCCGAGGGCGAGGCGCATCTTTCTCGGCTGCCATTGACCTCGCTGGTCGAGGAGGTCACCGCGCCGCACCGGGACTTCGGCATCTCGATCAAGCTTCGGCCCGGCGAACGCATCGGCCCCGAGCCGGTCGGGCGGCGCAATCCGGGCGTCATCTACGGCCTCGGCAATTTGGTCGAGAACGCCGTCGATTTCGCCCGCAAAAGCGTCACCGTGCACTGGAGCTGGGACGAGGCCACCGTCACCTTCTCGATCATCGATGACGGCCCCGGCTTTCCGGCCGAGATCATCGACCGCATCGGCGAGCCCTATATGTCGACGCGCCAGGGCAATGAAACCGGCGGCGGTCTGGGCCTCGGCCTGTTCATCGCCAAGACCCTGCTCGAACGCTCCGGTGCCGTGCTCGATTTCCGCAATTCCAGCGGCCTGGGCGAGGGCGCCATGGTACAGATATCGTGGCCGCGTGGTGTGTTCCTCAATCCGGAAATCACTTCGGCCAGCATGTTCGACACCGCCTGAGAGCCTTGAAGGACCTCTAAAAATTGGACAATCGGGCTCAGGAACTATATTTGCGTAAAATTAAGGCAGCAGGAATTTTGAGACTATGACAGGCGACGAGAATATTGGCGCAATGGTTGAAGGCGAGGACACCTCGCTGCTTGTCGTCGATGACGACAAGCCGTTCCTCACGCGTCTGGCCCGCGCCATGGAAGCCAGGGGCTTCGTGGTCGAGACGGCCGAGAGCGTCGAGGAGGCGGTTGCCAAGGCGCGCGCCAATCCACCCGCCTACGCTGTAGTCGACATGCGGCTCGGCGACGGCAACGGCCTCGACGTGGTCGCGGCCATCCGCGAAAAGCGCGAGGATTCCCGCACCATCATCCTGACCGGCTATGGCAACATCGCCACCGCGGTGACCGCGGTGAAGCTCGGTGCGGTCGATTATCTCTCCAAGCCCGCCGACGCCGATGATATCTTCGCTGCACTCACCCGCACCGCCGGCGAGCGCGCGGCGCCGCCTGAAAACCCGATGTCGGCCGACCGCGTCCGTTGGGAGCATATCCAGCGCGTCTATGAGATGTGCGAGCGCAACGTCTCCGAGACAGCGCGCCGGCTCAACATGCACCGCCGCACCTTGCAGCGCATACTGGCCAAGCGCGCGCCGCGTTAGGATCGCAGGGTGTCGCTTGGGGCCAAGTTTGTAACCAGCGGCGGAGAGAGCCCAATCGCCGAAGTCAGCGCCGCCCCTCATCGCCCTGCCGGGCACTTCTCCCCGTATAGTGACGGGGAGAAGTGGCTAGCCGCACCTAGGCGTAATTTCTGTAACGTTGGTGATTGGCGAAATCATAAATGACAGCGTCCCTCTCCCCGTCACTATACGGGGAGAGGATGCCGGCAGGCAGGTGAGGGGCGGCGCTAGCGCTTGGACAATGAAGCCCGCCAAACAGGCGGCTTAACGGAGGCGACATGCAGGATCTGAAGCAGCGGCCGGTTTCCGTCTTCCGCGAATTCCTCGATAGCGAAGCGGCCGGCGGCATCATCCTGATGGTGGCGGCGGCACTGGCCCTGATCGTCGCCAATTCGCCGCTCGCCGAAACCTATTTCTCCGCCCTCCACGCCTATCTCGGCCCGCTCAGTGTCTCGCATTGGGTCAATGACGGGCTGATGGCGGTGTTCTTCCTGCTCGTCGGACTGGAGATCAAGCGCGAGATGCTGGACGGCCAGCTCTCCACCTGGCCCCGGCGCGTGCTGCCCGGCATCGCCGCCGCCGGCGGCATGCTGGTTCCGGCACTCGTCTATGTCGCCGTCAACCGCAACAATGCGGCCGCCCTGTCCGGCTGGGCGATCCCGACCGCCACCGATATCGCTTTCGCGCTCGGCGTGCTGTCGCTGCTCGGCAGCCGCGTGCCGGCTTCGCTGAAGGTGTTCCTCACAGCCCTTGCCATC
>NZ_RZQY01000805.1:0-2383 GCF_003998575.1 Mesorhizobium sp. M7A.F.Ca.CA.001.10.2.1
ACGTTATCGACGATGCCTTCAAGGCCGGCGACTTCGAGGGCCTCGGCGTGGCGTTGGGCGGCTCTTCCCGCTGGTTCGACGAGCGCATGCCGTTCGAGCTCGGCCTCGGGCATCCGCTGGAATATGCGATCTATTGGAGCCCCGTCGGCTTCATCTCGTCTTTGCTGGATGCCGGCTCGAATCCAAACTATCAGGATCACGGTGGGTTTCCGTCCATCATTGCAGCGCTGTCCACCGACCGCGCCGACCGGCTGGACATCGTGCGGGTTTTGATCGACGGCGGTGCCGACCCCAACATGCGGGGCGTCAACGACTGGACGCCGCTGCACTATTCGGTGGCCATCCGCAGTGTCGATGCGATCGGCCTGCTTTTGGCGGCGGGCGCCGACCCGGTGCTCGAAACCCGCATCGATGACTACAGGACCGCGATCGAGGAAGCCGAGATTGCCGGCTTTGAAGGCGGTGCTTCCTTGCTGCGCGATGCGATGGCCGGGCGCAACTGACGGACAGTGAGTTGGGGCGCGACGAAACCACCGCCAGCAAATGCCAGGCTGATCTCAGACCTTCTTCAACCCCGCCTTGAAGCGTTTGCCATTGGCGACATAGTGCGCCGCCGAGCCGCGCAACCTGGCCACGGCCGCGTCGTCCAGCACCCTGATCGCCTTGGCCGGCGAACCGACGATCAGCGAATTGTCCGGGAATTCCTTGCCTTCGGTGACCAGCGCACCGGCGCCGACCAGGCAATTCCTGCCGATTTTCGCGCCGTTCAGCACGATGGCGCCCATGCCGATCAGGCTGTTGTCGCCGATCGTGCAGCCATGCAGCAAGGCGCGGTGGCCGATCGTGCAGCCTTCCCCGATCGTCAGCGGGAAACCGGGATCGGTGTGCATGACCGTATGTTCCTGCACATTGGTGTCGGCACCGATGACGATGGGCTCATTGTCGCCGCGGATGACGGCGCCGAACCAGAAGCCGGCATTGCGTCCGACCCTGACGTCGCCGATCAGCGTCGCATCGGGTGCGATCCAGTTCGAACCCGCATCGGCGAAGCTGGGCTCTGTTCCATCGATCGCATAAAGCGGCATTTCTGGTCTCCGAATCGTCTCAAGCTGGCAGCTCGGACCCTAGGAGACGGACCGTCCATGAGGCAATGGCAAGCACGACGACGCCCAGCGCCAAGGTCCACGCAATTGCCGTGCAGCCGCAGGACATCAGCGCCAACGTTGAAATGCGGCGCTGACGCCGGGCATCGATGGCATCATTGACCAGCATGAAGGGTCCGGCACAGGCAGTGGCGAGCAGCGAGCGCAAGACATGTGACGGCGACACATAGGGTTCGGTGAAGGCGACCTTGCGGCCCGACACCAGTTCCATAGCCGATCCGGCCAGCCCGCAGGCCGTCAACCCGACGGCAAAAGCAAAGAGTGTGAGTTCCAGCGGTCCCATCTTAACTTTCCATTTACCATGAAATTGCACAGTCGTTCCACGCAGGCTGCAAGAGCCGTGCCGTACGATGTGTGCCGCCCAGGGACACTGGAGGCGGACGGACGGCCCGAGATCCGAGGACTGAGATGAAGCAGGCAGCGCTCGCCAACGAACTCACTGTGGTCGATTCCAGGCTGATGAAGCGGGTGCTCTACGGATTCGCGGCGCTGGCCCTGCTTTCAGCAGCGATCAGCCTTGCAGGCAAATGGTTTGGCCATTCGATCGCCATGGCCGGATACACCGACGACGCAACGATGCACCAAGTGGTGATCGGCAACAATGTCATCACGGTCCCGGCCAACGCCATCCGTTTCGCCCAGGCCCGGCGCGACGGCATCGCCTCGCGGCTCGACCTCTATCTGCGCTATCCCCAGATGGACGGCTACAGCGAGGCCGCGCGGGATGATTTCAACCATACGGGGACAGCCAAAAGCATCGTCTTTCTGGCCTTCGAACAGCAGATGATGTCGCGTGACATGAGTGGCCGCTTCGCGCCGATCTACAGCGCGTTGATCATCCAACCCGGCATTGTCGGGCCTGGCGGCACGATGATTTATGGTTTCAACGAGAAATCAGGCTATCTGAACGAGGTGCTGGTTGTCGGCAATCGCCCCGGCAAGGAGCCGTTTGTGGCCCGTTGCCTGAGCGGACCGAGTGCCGACCAATCGCTGGCGCCTTGCGAGCGCGACATCCAGGTCGGCGACGAGCTCAGCCTCACCTATCGCTTCCCAAGGGAGTTTCTGGGCGATTGGCAGGCGCTCGACGCGGCAATCGCCACTGAAGCCGGGCGCGTCCTGAAAACAGGACGTTAAGAAAGCCTCGGAAGGTCCGGCCGGCCGGCCGCATTCGAGGCGGAGCCGGCCGAGCGCAAAATCGCTGGCTCAGGCCAGATCGATGT
>NZ_RZQY01000806.1:0-2382 GCF_003998575.1 Mesorhizobium sp. M7A.F.Ca.CA.001.10.2.1
GGGCTTTCTTGCCTTGGTTGCCATTGGACCGAATCCCTCTTTTGGCACAATTGCCGTGTCGGGATAACGCCCTGAAAGTCTTAAGGTTCCCCTTGCGCAATCCGTCGAATCAAGCGGAAAGGCCGATCACCAGATCGGCAGCCCGGCGCCGCGCGAGCACGCGTTCGATGTTGGGCAGGTCGTTGGACGCGATCCAGGCGCGCGCATCTTCATCGGAGCGGCCATGTCCGTGCCAGCGCTCCATCAGGCGGCGCTCGAGCTCGTTGCGCGGCACGTCGACGAAGATCGAGAAATCGAACAGCGGCGCCAGCCGCGACCACGGCTCTTCGTCGAGCAGCAGATAGTTGCCCTCGACCAGGATGAACTTGGTTTGCGTGGCGACGATCGAAGCAGCGGCGCGTGACAGTTCCATGCTGCGGTCGAAGACCGGGATGGCGATGTCGGGTTCGCCGGCACGGATACGCTTCAGCAGGGCCTCAAACCCGGCAAAGTCGAAGGTTTCCGGCGCGCCCTTGCGCGCGCGCAGGCCGCGCCGCTCGAGCACTGCGTCGTCATAGTGGAAGCCGTCCATCGGCACGACCTCAGCCGCCCCTTCGGGCAGCAGTTCATGCAGCCTTGCCGACAGCGTCGACTTGCCGGAGCCTGGTGGACCGGCAATGGCGACGATGAAGCGCTTTGCCTTGCCGGCGCGTTTGAAGATGGTGGCGGCGAGATGGGCGATTTCGGACATGAGAGCCTCGCTTGCCTGGATGATCGGCACGATAATTTCCGCTGTATCTTGTCGGCAGTTGGCGGAAATTTCAAATCGGGATTTGAGCTATTGGAGGCGGTCTTTTGCCAAAGTTGGCGCCGCCCCTCATCGCCCTGCCGGGCACTTCTCCCCGTATAGTGACGGGGAGAAGGGGCCAGCCGCAATCTCGGCGCCTACTCTGTAACGCTGGTAGTTGGCGAAATCGGTGATGAGAGCACCCCTCTCCCCGTCACTATACGGGGAGAGGATGCCGGCAGGCAGGTGAGGGGCGGCGCCAACTTTGGCAATTGATGGGAACCCCTGAACGAACAGAAGTAAACTGTGCTGTTCGTTCAGGCAGCCACAGGCTGCCCAATACGCAGGAAATCGCTGTCGAAGGGAACCTCCCGCGCCGCGCCACCGGCCGTCAGCCGCATGCGGCCATCCGCCGTCGTGAGCTCCTGCGGTGGCTCGCCGCCAGATAGCGGCATGGCGCCGATGACATGGCGAAAGGAAACGCTTTGGCTTTCGTCCAGCGCAAAGGCGGTCGCTACCCCTTCGCGCCTCAGCCAGTTGTCGCCGATCGAGGCGGCATGGCCGACGGCGGCGCGGCCATCCTCGATGCCGAGCACGCCAAGGTGGCGGCCGCTCCAGGGCGCGTAGTCGCGCCCGCCATTGCTGAGCCACAGCATGGTGATCGGTAGCTCGGCAGGGTTCTTCAGCACCAGCACCAGATCGTCCTCGGCCTGGCGCGCCAGCGCGGTCCAGCCCGGTCCGCCATGATCTGTCTCGACCAGCGTGAGGAAATCCTCGCGCAGGTCGCCCATGCGGTATTCCGTCAGGTCGAGCGTACCGCCGCCTGCGGCGGGAAAAAGGCCGAGATCGGCGGATCGTGCCGGATAGGCCAGCAGGAAGCGGCCGCGTGCGGGATCCGGCTCCAGCGGGTCGTCCAGCGTCGCGGCAAACCGCTTCGGCGAAAAGGCCAGCCTGCCGCCGCCCGTCATTGTCGTCATCGGGTGATGCGCGACCGAAATCGCACCATGGCCGCCGGAAAACACATGTTCCTGGTAGAGGAAGGGATGGCCGTCGCGCAGCGTCAGGATCTTGTCGATCGAAGCGCCCATCACCTTGTGCCGCAGGCGATAGACCGCGCGCCAGCCATCGTCTGTCGCGGCACTTTCGACGACATCCCAGGCGCTGTTGGCCGGCCAGCCATGCAGCGGCGCTTCCTCGACATCGCTGCGCGAAAACGGCGCGCAGAGGAAATCGCCGGACAGCCGAACGGTGCCTTCCGGCAAATTGTCCGGCAGTGTCTCGTTCGCATCGACCCAGGGTGCGCGGTGCAGCGGCTTCAGCTGCCGCCCGCCACCCTCGACGACCATGTCGGCGATGTGGCCGACCGTGAGGTCGAGCGAAACCGAAATGCCCCGGGCCTTGATGGTGTGGATGGTCATTGCGCTCTCACCGATTCTGCAGGCGCAAACTGGCCTGTTCGGCGGCACCTGCGCAAGCACTGCGACAGGCATTTTGCATCAGCGCCCTTTCACCCTCCCCCTTGTGGGGAGGGTCGGCGAGCGGCCGGAGCGAAGCGGAGATCGTTCGACGGGGTGGGGGTCTGGCGCCGGCGTCACCCCCACCCCGATCCGCTGGGC
>NZ_RZQY01000807.1:0-2380 GCF_003998575.1 Mesorhizobium sp. M7A.F.Ca.CA.001.10.2.1
GCACCGCCTTGCGCGGGCGCCCTCGTTTGGAAACAGGTGCCGTCTCTCCGGCTGTCGCACCACTTTCGGCGGCTGCTCGCTCGCAGGTGTCGCTACCCGTCTCTCCGGCTGTCACGCCATTCTCGCTGGCGTTCACGTCCAGTTCTCTCCGCATGACTAAGGCGCTGCAGGCACTGGCAACCCCGCCCACCTTCTCGGCTGCCGCTTCCGGCAAATCTCCAACCTCAAAGCCCCAATGATCCCAGCCCGGCCGTGGCGCGCGGCAGAACAGTTCGATCTTGGCCACTCCGGGGAAAAGCCGCTCGATCGTCTCGGCGAAGAAATCCGGCTTGGCGGAATGCTTTGTCTTGCGCTCGCGGTGCACCGTCTCCGGCTGCGAGCCAGGCAAGGGCGCGGCGACATCGCCGCGGCGGCCGATGAGCAGGATTTCGTGACGGTCGCGGCCCCAATAGCCGGTGCCGGCAACTTCCTTGTCCCAGATCCAGTGATGCACATAGGTGAAGCCGAGCTCGGCCAGCACCCGCAACCCGTCGAGCAGCATCGGGTTGGTCGCCCAGCAATAGATGACGGCGTTTTCGCTGAACGGATCGAGCTGTTTCAACAGATCGATGATCTCGTCGGTCGTCATCGTCGGATAGTGGTTTTCGGCGCTCTTTTCGCGCCCCGTCACTTCCGAGCGGACACCATATTTCCACGGACAATCGAGATAGCCGACCGGATAGGTGCGCTTGAGCTTGCCCGGCGCCGTGGCTCGGCCGTTGGCCCGCACCATGTCCATATGCGTCAGCCGCACGGCGTGGCGCAGCTTCTGCCGCTCGGCACGGATCTCTTTCGCCCGCGCCACGATGTGCTTTTCCTCGCGCGCCAGCACCTCACGCTGCGCCTCGACAGCCAGGTCGGACAGCGCCTCGCCGGCGTGCACGGAAACCCGGCCGTCGCGGATGGCCTCAATCAGTTCGGCCGCACCATGGTCTCGAATGCGCTTGGCGGCGATCACCGCGCGTTCCGAAATCGACAGCCGTCTAGCTGCCTCCCGGGTCGGCAAATTTGCTGACCCGGCGGTGCTCTGGTTGATGCCGATATCCCAGTCGACCAGCCGCGCCGCCACCATGGCGCGTTGGCTCTCCGACAGATGCCGGCGGTGCAAGTTCAGCGACAGCACGAAGCCGAGCGGATCATCGCCGTCATAGTCGACCAAGACCGGCTCGACCTCGGCGAAAACGCACGCGGCATAGCGGTTGCGCCCGTCCAGTATCTTGCCGTCCAGCAGCACGATCGGCTCGCGCTGGCCATAGGTGACGATGTCGTCGGCCATCTCGTGCATTTCCTGCTCCGACAGCATCGGAAACAGTTCGGCCAGCGGGTGCGCTAGAAGGTCGCTCACTTGGCCACCTCTTCGGCAGGCCACACGCCACGCCTGCGAAGCTCCGCTTCCCACCCCTCGCGAACAGGCGTCGAGCAGTGCGCGATCGCGTCTCGCCAGGTCGGCCAGCGGCCGTTATCGGCATAGAACGCATACTGGTAGTAGAGGCTTTGCGCGTTGTGCGGCTCGTCTGAACCGTGCGCTGGACGATGGCCGCACACATGACACGCGTCCAACGCGGGAGGCATGAGGCCACAAGAGGCCTCCCGATCTTCGGTCACCTCACCCGTGGCCATGTCGACGACTTGGATTTTCCCAGGGAGGGCCTTCATTTCTTCACCGCCTTCCGCCGCCTGCGCTTCCGCCGCACCACGCCGTTGGCGGCGTCACGCCGTTTCTGGTTTTCGATGTGACTGACCATCTCCAGATGATCCGGATTGACGCAGCGCCGGTTGTGGCACTTGTGGTCGATCTGCTTGTTGCGCGGCACATAGCCGAATTCATTGGTGAAGCTGACTATGTGAGCGGCGACCGTGCGGTCGTTCAGCTTCATGCGAGGATAGCCGCCGCCGCGACCGGTGCCGCTGTCGCCCATAGTCCAGAACCAGCACGGCGTGCTGAAACCGCCATCGCGGATATCGATGGCGGCGTTGATACGCTCTGCGATGTGGGCGCGGCGGTCGAACATCAGGACACCTTCGCCATGCGATAGGACCCGGGGTTGCGCGACGCCGGTCGCACCACGGTTGTGACTAGGCCGGTGTCGATCAGCTCGGCCATGTAGTCGCTGCCATGCCCGGCACTGATCCTGGCGGCGCTGGCGAACTCGCGCAGGCCGCCGCTCACCACGCCTGCGGCATTGGCTTCCCTGCGCATGACGTTCCACAGCTTTGCGGCCTGGCTCGAAACGCCGTGCTGGCGGGCGAACGCATCGGCGCAAAAGCCGGTGTCATCCGGCGGCTCGTCAACGATCGCTTCGAAGTGCCGCTGCACGAAGGTCGTAGAGCTGACCCCCGC
>NZ_RZQY01000808.1:0-2379 GCF_003998575.1 Mesorhizobium sp. M7A.F.Ca.CA.001.10.2.1
TTGCGGCGCAGAAAAGAAAAGTGCGGGGGCGCCAAGCGACGAGCCGATGCCTATGTGCTGGAGCAGCTCTACGCAACCTTGCGCGAAACCACAGCGTGGCGAATGCCTTTCCACTTCTGGCGCGGTTTCCAAGCCGATGTCCTTTTGGCACAGATGCCGCTTCGTCTCGGGTTGAGCGCCGATGATGTCAAGCCGGTCGACCATCTTGCTGCTATCGGCAAGCCGCTGATGCTGCTTGCAGGCAGCAACGACCCTTTCATCGATCATGGACAGGTGCTGGCGCTGCAGAATGCTGCCGTTGGTTCACAACTCGTCTGGTTTGGAGGCGCAGGCCATGTCGATCTGCTGCGCTACGACCAACTGCGCTACAGCGATGCTATCTTTTCCTTTCTTGCAACAAAGCTCTGCCGGACGGGTGCCATCCATGGTTGACGTTCGCTCAACCCCGCCCGCGATAAGGCGCTACCCCGGTGTCGGGCAGCCAGGCGCCTTCGGGCGGAGCGCCGGTTTGCCAGAACACATCGATCGGAATGCCGCCGCGTGGATACCAATAGCCGCCTATGCGCAACCACAGCGGCTTGGTTGCCGCCACGATGCGGCGGCCGATCATGACGGTGCAGTCTTCATGGAAGGCGCCATGGTTGCGAAACGAGGTCATGAACAGCTTGAGCGACTTCGATTCCACCAGAGCCGCATCGGGTGCATAGTCGATGACGATATGGGCGAAGTCCGGCTGGCCGGTGACTGGGCACAGCGAGGTGAATTCCGGGCAGGTGAAGCGCACGATCGCCGGCGGTCCGTCACCGCGCGAAAACGGTACGGTCTCCAGGACCGCTGCTTCGGGGCTTCGTGGCGTCTCGACGTGCGCGCCGAGCTGGGTGAGGGTTTTGGTGTCGATCATGGCAGCAATCCTTGTCGCATGTGCCCGGAGTGCGTGCGGGACGACATGCTTGAAAACGAATTTTGCCGCTCATTAGCACAATTTGAAACCGCAGGAAGACGATGACCAGCAACGATCCGCTTCTCCAGCCCTACCAGCTCAAACACCTGACGCTGAAGAACCGGGTCATGTCGACCAGCCATGAGCCGGCCTATTCCGAGGACGGCATGCCGAAACAGCGATACCGGCTCTACCATGCCGAGAAGGCCAAGGGCGGCATGGCGCTGACCATGACCGCCGGCTCGGCGATCGTCTCGCGCGACAGCCCGGCCGCTTTCGGCAATCTGCATGTCTATGACGACAGGATCGTGCCATGGCTGGCCGAGCTCGCTGACGCCTGCCACGAGCACGACTGCAAGGTGATGATCCAGATCACCCATCTCGGCCGCCGTACCGGCTGGAACAAGGCCGACTGGCTGCCGGTGCTCTCGGCCTCGCCGGTGCGTGAGCCGGCGCATCGCGCATTCCCGAAGACGATCGAGGACTGGGACATGGAGCGCATCGTCGCCGACTATGCTTCAGCCGCCCAGCGCTGCGAGGCCGCCGGCCTCGACGGCATCGAGTTCGAATCCTACGGCCATCTGATGGACGGCTTCTGGTCGCCCGCCACCAATCATCGCGACGACGAATTCGGCGGCTCGCTGGACAATCGCCTGCGCTTCACCAATATGGTGCTCGATGCCGTGCGGTCAGCCGTTGGCGACAAATTCGTCGTCGGCATCCGCATGGTCGCCGACGAGGATTTCGAAAAAGGCCTGTCGAAGGCGGAGGGGATCGAAATCGCCAGGCGGCTGGCGGGCTCCGGCAAGGTCGATTTCCTCAACATCATTCGGGGCTCGATCGAGAGCGATGCGGCACTGACCAAGGTCATCCCGGTGACCGGCATGCGCTCTTCGCCGCATCTCGATTTCGCCGGAGAGGTGAGGGCGGCGACGAAATTCCCGACCTTCCACGCGGCGCGCATATCCGACGTGGCCACCGCACGCCACGCCATCGCCACCGGCAAGCTCGACATGGTCGGCATGACCCGCGCCCATATCGCCGATCCGCACATCATCAAAAAGGTGATGGAGGGGCGCGAGCATGAGATCCGCCCGTGCGTGGGCGCCACCTATTGTCTCGATCGCATCTATGAGGGCGGCGAAGCGCTTTGCGTCCACAATGCCGCGACCGGCCGCGAGGCCGAAATCCCGCATATCATCGTCAAGACCGAAGGACCGAAGCAGAAAATCGTGGTCGTCGGAGCCGGCGCCGGCGGACTGGAGATTGCGCGGGTCGCGGCTGAGCGCGGCCACAAGGTGATGGTGCTTGAAGCATCGAGCCAGGCCGGCGGCCAGGTGCGATTGGCGACGCAGAACCCGCGCCGCAAGGAGCTGATCGGCATCATCGACTGGCGGCTGGCCGAACTCGACCGGCTCGGCGTCGAGATCCGCTACGAC
>NZ_RZQY01000809.1:0-2375 GCF_003998575.1 Mesorhizobium sp. M7A.F.Ca.CA.001.10.2.1
GACCTTGACGATCTGCGCGACGAGCTCGGCGACCTTCTGCTGCAGGTTGTCTATCACGCGCAGATGGCCGAGGAGGCCGGTGAATTCGCCTTCCCGGATGTGGTGCAAGCCATCACGACGAAGATGATCCGCCGCCATCCGCATGTCTTCGGCGACGAGAAAGCCCGCAACGCCGGCATGGCCAAGGGCATGTGGGAAGAGATCAAGGCCGAAGAGAAGGCGGAGAAACGAAGCGCCCGCCTCGCGCGTGGTCTCGATCCCGAAGACAACGGCAAGGGGTTTCTGGACAGCGTGCCGGTCGCCCTGCCCGCACTGACCCGGGCGCTGAAACTTCAGGAGAAGGCCGCCCGCGTCGGTTTCGACTGGAGCGAGGCGGCGCCCATCCTCGACAAGATCGAGGAAGAGATCGGCGAATTGCGCGAGGCGCTGGCAAAGGGCGACACCGCCTCGATCAAGGACGAGTTCGGCGACATGCTGTTTGCCGTCGTCAATCTCGGCCGTCATCTCAAGCTCGATTCCGAAGCAGCGCTGAGCGGCACCAACGAAAAATTCCGCTCGCGCTTCCACTATGTCGAACAAGCTCTGGAAAAATCCGGCAGCACGCTGGAAAAGGCTGATCTGGCCGAGATGGAAGCGCTCTGGCAGGAAGCAAAGACCGCGAAGTAATCTCTCTTTCGGGCAATTCCGGACGGAAAACCGCTATACACTTTTTCCTGGAATTGCTCCGGATTACCCGTTGTTTTTACGACGCAATCTGCTTTCGATCTCTTCGCGGGCGCTTTGCGTGGCCTTGAGCGAGATGGTGGCGCTGCCGTCATCATTGTCGCTTCGCGAAACGACATCGCCATTGCGGTAAAGCCAGTCGACAAGGCCGAACTGGGCCGGCTCGATCGTCACGGTGAGGTCTTCGAGTTCGCCCGCCATCCGTGTTTCGATGATCGCCTTCAGCGCATCGATGCCCTCGCCGGTCACCGCCGACACCGCAATCGGCGGCGCCTTGTTGGCGTCGGCGCCGTCTGCAAGCAGCCGGGTCCGGTTGCCTTCGTCGAGCCGGTCGATCTTGTTCCACACTTCTATCACGCGCTTGGCGTCGCCGGCGTCGACACCGAGGTCGGCCAGGATGCGCTCGACATCTTCCGCTTGTGCAGCAGTGTCCGGATCGGAAATGTCGCGCAGATGAAGCACAAGATCGGCCTCGACCACCTCTTCCAGGGTGGCGCGGAAAGCCGCGATCAGATGCGTCGGCAGGTCCGAAATGAAGCCGACCGTATCGGAGAGGATGATCGGCGTGCCATGTGGGAGGCGCACGCGGCGCAGCGTCGGGTCGAGCGTGGCGAACAGCATGTCCTGCGCCAGCACATCCGCCCCGGTCAGCCGGTTGAACAGCGTCGACTTGCCGGCATTGGTGTAGCCGACGATCGCCACCACCGGGAACGGCACCTTCCTGCGCTTGGCGCGGTGCAGGTCGCGCGTGCGCCGCACCGTTTCCAGCTCCTGCTTCAGCTTGATGATCTTTTCCTGCAGCTGCCGCCGGTCGGATTCGATCTGCGTTTCGCCGGGGCCCCCGAGGAAGCCGGCGCCGCCGCGCTGGCGCTCCAGATGGGTCCAGCTGCGCACGAGGCGGCCCTTCTGGTAGTTGAGATGGGCGAGTTCGACCTGCAGCGTGCCTTCCTTGGTGCGTGCGCGCTCGCCGAAGATCTCAAGAATCAGCCCGGTGCGGTCCAGCACCTTGGCGTTCAGCTCTTTTTCGAGATTGCGCTGCTGCACCGGGGTCAGCGGATGGTCGACGACGACCACTTCCGCATGTCCCTCTTTGACGATTTCCGCGAACTCCGCAACCTTGCCGCTGCCGAGCAGCGTCGCCGGGCGCGGATCGTTGACGGTCACCACCGCAGTGTGGATCAGATCCAGGTTGATGGCGCGGGCAAGGCCGACGGCCTCGTCGTGGCGAGCATCAGCCGAACGCATCAGCCGAGGACGGTTGGTCTCGTCGTCGTTGCGCTGGTGGCGGGTAAGGACGGGCACAATGACAACAGCCCGGGTCGGGCCCTTGGCTTCCGTCCCGGGATGATGCGTTGGTTTCCCGCGAACGGTGGCGTCCGCGTCTTTCTCACGTGCCAATCAGGCGCCCTGGCTTTCCTCGCCATCGAACATCTGAACCGGCTGGCTCGGCATGATCGTGGAAATGGCGTGCTTGTAGACGAGCTGGGAGTGACCGTCACGGCGCAGCAGGACACAGAAATTGTCGAACGAAGTGACCACGCCGGTCAGCTTGACGCCGTTGATAAGGAAGATGGTGAGCGGGTTCTTGCTCTTGCGAACTGAATTCAGGAACAGGTCCTGAAGGTTTTGCGATCGTTCCGCCATTGTTCTTG
>NZ_RZQY01000080.1:0-14775 GCF_003998575.1 Mesorhizobium sp. M7A.F.Ca.CA.001.10.2.1
ATATAGCCCTCCCGGATGCCGGCGGCAAAGTCGGACAGCACCGAAAAGACCGGCTGCCCTCTCGCCTTCAAGGTTTCCACGACCGCTGTCAGGGTCGGATGGTCCGGACCGACAACGGCGATGGCCCTCGATTTCGCCGCCAGCCTGCGCATCTGCGAGGCGATCTCGTCGGGAGCCAGGGAACTGGCGAAATCGATGGTCGCAACGCCGCGGAAGCGCTGCGATCGCGAGATGGCCAGTTCGAGTTCCCGCGCGAAGTCGCCGTAGAAGGCATCATTGCCCCGCAGCAGCAGGAAGCCCAGCCGGTACTCCGGCAATTCCTGGCGCATGCGCTGCTTGATAAGGCCGGCGGCGTGGTAGCCGATATCGGTAGCGGTCTCGTAGACGCGGCGCGCTGTCTCTTCGCGCACCGGCAGCCGGTTGTTCAGCACACGGTCGACGGTGGCGACACTGACGCCCGAGATGCGCGCCAGATCTGATATTGTCGGCCGCTTCACCATGCTTGCCTCGTCGGGTTTGCTTGAGCCTTCGTACATCATCCTGATGGGAAATGATAGAAACTATCTTTGTGATGTTGAGTCCATCATCGGTCGGCGTTACTTTGACGCTCGAAACCAAAGGATTTCAGGACATTCGCTCTGGCGGATGCCTTTGCCGAGGGAGGCAATCATGTCCACTGCGCCGTCCCGGCGTGACTACAGCCTGATCGGCCGCGACGCCAAGCTCGCCGTCGAGACCGGCCTATCGGCGGCCGAGTGGTATCACACCGACGTGCCGCGCAAGCAGATGAAGGAGCTGATGCAGCGCTCCGACGGGCCCGCGATCCGCGATACGGCAATCTGGTTCGCCGCGCTGATCGTCAGCGGCGCCGGCGGTGCCTGGTTCTGGGGCAGTTGGTGGTGCGTGCCGTTCTTCTTCGTCTATGGCGTGCTCTACGGCTCCTCGACGGATTCACGCTGGCACGAATGCGGTCATGGCACCGCCTTCCGGACGCAGTGGATGAACGATGCGGTCTATCAGATCGCCTGCTTCATGATCATGCGCAATCCGGTGACCTGGCGCTGGAGCCACACCCGCCACCACACCGACACCGTCATCGTCGGCCGCGACCCGGAAATCTCGGTCATGCGGCCGCCTGATTTGGTTCGCGCCATGCTGGGCTTCGCTGGCGTGCTCGACGCCTGGCATGCGATGTCAGACATGCTGCGCAACGCCGCCGGCACCGTCAGCGCCGCCGAAAAGACCTTCATTCCCGAACAGGAACAGCCCAAAGCGATCCGCGTCGCCCGCATCTGGACGGCGATCTATGCCGCCACCGTAGGGCTGGCGCTCTATACCGGTTCGTTCCTGCCGCTGATGCTGGTCGGCCTGCCCAGGCTCTACGGCGCCTGGCATCACGTCATGGTCGGGTTGCTGCAGCATGGCGGCCTGGCCGACAATGTCACCGACCACAGGCTGAACAGCCGCACCGTCTACATGAACCCGATCAGCCGCTTCATCTACTGGAACATGAACTACCATGTCGAGCATCACATGTTCCCGATGGTGCCGTACCATGCGCTGCCGAGGCTGCACGAACTGATCAAGCACGATCTGCCGGAGCCGACACCGTCGATCCTGGCCGGCTATCGCGAGATGATCCCGGTCTTCCTGCGCCAGCTGCGCAACGAGGACTATTTCCTCAAGCGCGAGCTGCCGCCGACCGCACGGCCATATCGCGAAGAATTCCACAACGACACTATCGCCGCCGCGGCGGAATGATCGTGCTTCTATCCGATCTAGACTGTTTGTTTTAACGCAATTCCGGGCGGAAAACCGCTGCGCAATTTTCCTGGATTTGCTTTTGGGGAGGACTTGAATGAGCGACTGGGTCGAGGCCTGCGCCACCGGCGACATAGACGAGGAGGATGTGATGCGCTTCGACCATGGCGGCCGCACCTTCGCCATCTATCGCAGCCCCGACGACGAGTTCTTCGCCACCGACGGCCTGTGCACGCATGAAAAGGTGCACCTGGCCGACGGGCTGGTGATGGATGACATCATCGAATGCCCCAAGCACAATGGCCGCTTCAACTACAAGACGGGTGACGCCCGCGGCGCGCCGGTCTGCGTCAACCTGAAGACCTATCCGGTCAAGGTCGACGCCGGCAAAGTCCTGATTCAGATCGGATGACCGACATGGCGGGGGGAATGGTCATCATCGGCGCCGGCGAATGCGGTGGGCGCGCGGCACTGGCGCTGCGCGACCTCGATTATCAGGGGCCGGTGACGCTGGTCGGCGACGAGCCGCATCTGCCCTATGAGCGCCCGCCTCTGTCCAAGGAGGCGATGGCCAGCGATGCGCCCGAGATCAAGGCGATCGCCAGCGACGCAATTCTGGCCGAGAAATCGATCCGGCATGTCCATTCCGTCCAGGCCGTGACGATCGATCGCGCGGCGCATGCGGTGCGTCTGTCGGACGGATCGGTCCTGCCTTACGACAAGCTCCTGCTGGCAACGGGTTCGACGCCGCGCAAGCTGCCGATGCCCGGCCTTGGCGCGCACTGCGTCTATCTCAGGACCTTCGCCGACGCGCTCGCGATTCGCGCGCACCTCACCCCCGGCAACCGGATCGCCATCATCGGCGGCGGTTTCATCGGTCTCGAACTCGCGGCCGCGGCCCGCAAGCTCGGCGCTGATGTCACCGTCATCGAGGCGCAGCCGCGCATCCTGATGCGCGGCGTGCCGGCGGAGATCGCCGAAATCATCCATGATACGCATGTCGCCGAGGGCGTCGATATCCTGTGCGGGGATGGCATCGCATCCATCGCCGACGACGGCAGACAGGTGCGCACCACACTTGCCGGCGGCCGGGAAATCGTCGCCGACCTCGCGATCATCGGCATCGGCGCCGTGCCGGTGACCGGGCTTGCGGCCGAAGCGGGGCTTACGATCGACAATGGCATTGCAGTCGATGCCGAACTGCGCAGCAGCGATCCCGACATCTTTGCCGCCGGCGATTGCTGCTCGTTTCCGCTCGCCGTCTATGGCGGCCGTCGGGTGCGGCTGGAAGCTTGGCGCAACGCCCAGGAACAGGGCGCGCTGGCGGCCAGGAACATGCTCGGTGCCGGCGAGGCGCATGCGGCGGTGCCGTGGTTCTGGTCGGATCAATATGGTCTGTCCCTGCAGATCGCCGGGCTGTCCGACGAAGGCAGCAGCACCGTGCGCCGCGACCTCGGCGATGGCGCCTTCATTCTCTTCCATTTGGCGCAAGACGGCAGGCTGGTGGCGGCCAGCGGCATCGGCCCCGGCAACGCGGTCGCCCGCGATATCAGGCTGGCCGACATGCTGATCGGCAAGCACGCGAAACCGGCGCCGGAAGCGCTGGGATCACAGGCGGTCAAGCTGAAGTCGTTGCTGGCGGCTTGAGCCGTCGCGCCAATTGTCGACGTCTGCGCTGCCCCTCATCTGCCTGCCGGCATCTTCTCCCCGTATAGTGACGGGGAGAAGGGCGCTTTCGCCGAGGATTTCGCCAATCGGCAACGTTACAGAGGGGGCGTGGCGGTCAACGATGGCCCCTTTCTCCCCGTCGCTATACGGGGAGAAATGCCCGGCAGGGCAATGAGGGGCGGCGCAGGCGTCGGCAAATTAACGCCAGAGAGCCGCCCTAAAACAGCGCCTTCAGCTCCGGCAGCTTATCATTCACCAGCCAGCCATAGTAATTCTCTTCCGGCAGCTTTTCCGGCTCGCCGGCGGCGCGGCGCCTGTCGTTCTCCGCCTTCAGCGCGTCGGCGCGCTGCTCCGGATTGCCGACATTGTAGAGCGTGGCGGTGACCCCCGGATTGCCCGAAATGTCGAAGCCGGCAATGCTTTTATAGGCATCGATCGATTTCCGGATCGTCGCGGCGACGTAGGGCAGCGTCAGGTCGGGATCCATGATGGTCTTGTAGACCGAATTGGGATCGCCGACGTCGAGCTTCGGCAGGCCGGAAACCTTGTGCACGAGATCGCTCATCTGCAAGGCGGTCAGCGGATTGAGCTGGCCGAGGCCGAAGGTCTGGCCGGCATAGTAAGGCTGGAAGAAGGTGGCGCCGAAACGGTCGTCGGGAAAGCTGGTCCCGCCGACGCTCTTGCCGCGAAACGAATGGTTCCACACCTGCTCGCGGCATTCCCACAGATCGTAGCTGTCGGACATTGCGGCGCATTTCTTGAATTCCGGCCGCTGCACGAAATCCGTGATGTCCTCGCCTTCATAGGCGAAGGACAGCTTGCTGGAGAGATAGGAGATCGCCTTGACGTAGTAGGTCTGCAGCCGGTCATAGGCATCGACATTGTAGGTGTGCTCGCCGACGATGGCGCCGACGATGTGCAAGGGATCGATGCCGTAGGTGGCTGCTGCCTTCTTGATCTTGCCGCGCAGACCGGCGTCGTTCTGCAGCAGGGCGTAGACCTTGCGGTACTTCGCCTGGAAGCTGGTGTTGGTCGCCTGCGTGCGCCGGCTGGAGGCACCCGGAATGTCGGGCTGCACGGCATTGCGATTTCCCGGCGGCACCAATGTCGCTGCCTCGGCGGCGAACAGCGTCGCCGCCAGCGTCAAGCCGAGAATGACCAGGATCAGTTTTTTCATGCACCCGCCGCCCAAGCAATTCCAGGAAAAGTGTGAAACGGTTTCCCGGAATTCCGTCAAACCAAGAGATCGAGAATTGCCGCGCAAACTAGGTAAAGCTCTTGGTCGAGTCGAGAGCGCCCCTTCACCCGGCACTACGAAAGGTGGCCAGATGGTACCATCTGGCCACACATGATTTTGCTTGCCGGAAAATGTTGCCTGGACCGGCGCCGGAACGTTCCGGCGCCGTCGTTTAAAGGATGAACCGCGACAGGTCGGTATTCCTGGACAGGTCGCCGACATGCTTCTCCACATAGGCGGCATCGATGGTGACTGATGTGCCGTTGCGGTCGGGCGCATCGTAGGAGATTTCGTCCAGCACCCGCTCCATCACCGTCTGCAACCGCCTTGCGCCGATGTTCTCGACGCTGGCGTTGAGGTCGACGGCGATGCCGGCCAGCGAATCGATAGCGTCGTCGGTGAAGGTCAGCTCGACGCCCTCGGTCTTCATCAGCGCGATATACTGCTTGATCAGGCTGGCTTCGGTCTCGGTCAGGATGCGGACGAAATCGTCCTTCTCCAGCGCCCGCAGCTCGACCCGGATCGGCAGGCGGCCCTGCAATTCCGGCAACAGGTCTGACGGCTTCGAGACGTGGAAGGCGCCGGAGGCGATGAACAGGATGTGGTCGGTCTTCAGCGGTCCGTATTTGGTCGCCACCGTGGTGCCCTCGATCAGCGGCAGCAGGTCGCGCTGCACGCCTTCGCGGGACACGCCGGCGCCCATGCCGCCTTCGCGCGAGGCGATCTTGTCGATCTCGTCGAGGAAGACGATGCCGTCATTCTCCGTCGCATCGAGCGCCCGCCGCACCACTTCGTCCTGGTCGAGCAGCTTGTCGGACTCGTCATTGACCAGCAGATCGTAGGACTCCTTCACCGTCGTCTTGCGCATCTTGGTCTTCTTGCCGCCCATCGCCTTCGACAGCATGTCGTTGATGTTCAGCACGCCGATATTGGCGCCGGGCATGCCGGGGATCTCGAAACCGGGCATGCCGCCGCTGCCGGTGTCGGCAACCTCGACCTCGATCTCCTTGTCGTCGAGCTCACCGTCGCGCAGCTTCTTGCGGAAACTATCGCGGGTGGCCGGGCTCGCGGTCTTGCCGACCAGCGCTTCCAGCACGCGTTCCTCGGCGTTGACGTGGGCGCGCGCCTTGACGTCTTCGCGCATCTTCTCACGCACCAGGCCGATGGCGATCTCGACCAGATCGCGGATGATCTGCTCGACATCGCGGCCGACATAGCCGACCTCGGTGAACTTGGTTGCCTCGACCTTGACGAAAGGCGCACCGGCGAGCCGCGCCAGGCGGCGCGAGATTTCGGTTTTGCCGACGCCGGTCGGCCCGATCATCAGGATGTTCTTCGGCATCACCTCTTCGCGCATCTGGCCTTCCAGCTGCTGGCGGCGCCAGCGGTTGCGCAAGGCGATGGCCACGGCGCGTTTGGCGTCCTTCTGGCCGATGATGAAACGGTCGAGTTCCGAAACGATTTCGCGGGGAGAAAATGTGCTCATATCACTAGATTCCACTTTGCCACTGCTTGATGGCCTCGAACGGATGCAGCAGCATGATCACGTTGAGTGTCAGATTGTCCCGGATGAGATAGCCGGTACCGAGTTCGAAGATGATGGCAAGGCTGACGATCACCCATATAGGTAGCCTTCGCGCCATCACAAATCCCAGCATCATGGCCAGTGTGTCGGACACCGAATTGATGATGCTGTCGCCGTAATAGTCGAGCGAGATGGTGCCGGCGCGGTAGCGCTCGATGATGAATGGGCTGTTTTCGAGCAGCTCCCAACCGCCTTCGATGAAGACGGCGAACGCCAGCCTCAAGCCGATCGGCGAACGCGGGAACAGGAATCTTGCCAGCGCATAGAACAGGAAGCCGTGGATGATGTGCGAGAACGTATACCAGTCCGAAATGTGCTGGGAATTCTCCGAACTCTGCACGACGCCATGCCAGAGCTTGACGTAGCCGCAGGTGCAGATCGGCGCTCGCCCCATGCCGTAGAGCGCCCCGGCCTGGAAGATGATCAGGGCGAGGACGAGCAGAAGCCCCATCCGCCAGCTGTCTTCATAGGCCGAATAGCTGTTCTCCGCGGTCGGTGTCGTCATCGGTTCATTCCCCCTCGTTTCGCGTCGCCGTCTCGACCATCACAAGCCTTGTCACGCCTTCAGCGGCGGTAGCCGGCGGATCACGGCAGCCGGCAAGGTGGGTTTGACCACAATCCGCCGGATACGCTGCCAGCCAGCCCCGAACAGAATGATCAGCGCGCCAACAACGACCAGGATCAAGGCAAAAGGCGGGATGCCCGTCGAATCGGAGGCGGAATTCACCAGATAATAGATGCCCAGCGAGCCGAAGTAAGCCAATGTCGGAACCAGAAGCGAACGGCGGTCGATGGCAAGCGCGACATAGAGGAAGCCAAGGATCAGTATAGTCAGCATGATGGTTGCATTGGCATCCGGCGCGATATGTCCGAACACGACGTTCTGGCCGGTTGCCATGATGAAGAGCGGATGCACCAGCATGGGCGCCGAGACGACATGCAGCCAGAAAGCGCAATCGGACCAGATCTTGCGTCGATCCCTGTCGTAAATGTCAAAAGCTACACCCGTTGCGAACACGATCAGGCCGCAGATCAGCGGCATGTAAAGTGCCGCGCGGAGCAATTCGGGAACATCCTCCATACGCGGTGGCGCAATCGCACCCGCTGTCACGCTATCATACAGGATTATCGCCGTTTGCAGGAAGGCAAGCAGTGTAAAAGCGATGGCGATAGCCCCGGCAATGATGGGGACGCGAAAACGCCAGAAATAGATCGCCGCCGCGATTATTCCTCCGCCCAGGAACAGATATCCGGCCTGGGACGCCGTCTGGCGCAACGCCAATAGCTGCCAGATAGTCTCCGGCTTGCGTATGCCGAAGCTGGCCTCCACCTGTAGCGCCAGAGCGGCCAGAATGGCGGCCATGAAAATCAGGGCAAGCACGGACGACGATAATTTCATCCGGTGCTGACGCGTGACGATTTCGGCGAGCCCCCAGGCGAAAACCGCGAGGATGCCTGCGATCCAGAATGTTTGGCCTGGAAGCAAGGTGGTCAGGACAAAGAAGAAGCCGGCGCTGAGCAGAACGGTTCCCACGGTGACAAACAGATCGTTGCCGCCGCCCACCAGCCGCAGGTTTTCCTCGTCACCCTCGTCATCGGCGCGCCTGGCCTCGGGGGCGAGAGCGACCGCACGTTCCATGGCCTCCAACTGATCGCGCAGGGTCTGCGAGATCAAACCTTTCGCGACTGCCTTGTCGAGGGTTTCGGCGCTGATCAATTGGGCTCCTGCGTCGCGTCGCGCGCCATCATCAAGGCCGGCCCGTACTCCGATGTTCTGGTGTCAAAGGCAACAAAGCCAGCCTTTTCATAGGCACGGATCGCCCTGACATTGGCGGGATCCGGATCGATGATGACGCGCGGAACACCTTCCTCGAAAAGCTGTTCGACGAACTGGCGCACGATTGCCGAGCCATGGCCGCGCCCGAGCAACTCCGGCACGCCGATCGACACGTCGATGCCGAGCGTGCCGAACGGCTGGTCGGCATAGGGATGGTCGTCTTCCAGATGCGGGTCGTAGCTCTGCAGATAGGCGATCGGCTTGCCGTCGAGCTCGACGATCAGCGGCTCGACCGAAATCGAGTCGATGTGCTCGCGAATGCCGGCGATTTCCGTCTCCGGATCGTCCCACCACTCTGCAACATGCGGCTCGGCGAGCCAGCCGGCGATCATCGGCAGGTCTTTTTCCGTCACCGGCCGAAAGTCGTAGCTATCTTCTTGTTCGGCGATGATCTCTGGACGAACGGAACCGTTCGTCCGAGAAAACCGGTTTCCACTTTTCGGGGTCATGGCCGGCCTTTTCAGCCGACCTCGAGCGTTTCGACGACGAAATTGTTGTTGGTGTAGACGCAGATGTCGGATGCGATCTGCATCGCCTTGCGGGCGATCTCCTCGGCATCCTTGTCGCTGTCCATCAGCGCGCGGGCCGCGGCCAGCGCGTAGTTACCGCCCGAACCGATGGCCATGACGCCGAATTCGGGCTCGAGCACGTCGCCAGTGCCGGTCAGCGCCAGCGATACCGACTTGTCGGCCACCAGCATCATCGCTTCCAGCCGGCGCAGATAGCGGTCGGTGCGCCAGTCCTTGGCGAGTTCGACGCAGGCGCGCGTCAGCTGGTCTGGATATTGTTCGAGCTTGGCTTCGAGCCGCTCCAGCAGCGTGAAGGCGTCGGCGGTGGCGCCGGCGAACCCGGCGATCACATTGCCGCCCTTGCCGATGCGGCGCACCTTCTTGGCGTTGCCCTTCATGATGGTCTGGCCAAGGCTGACCTGGCCGTCGCCGGCGATCACCACCTTGTTGCCCTTGCGCACCGTCACGATGGTCGTGGCGTGCATGGTCAGATTATCGGACATTTCCTGGCTCCGAGCAGCGCCATCCCGATAAGGCGATCGGCGCGGTACGAGTGACTTGATCGGCCATATGTATGCATGGGACCGATGATTGCAAACCGCTGGATAGCGGCCGGGTTCGCAACTGGCAATCGCCGGATCATGCTGCTAGAAGGCTTTCGTTTTCAAGCCTGCGAGCGCTTGAACCTCTGAGCTGGTCACGATGTGAACCTCTGGGACAAGGATAGAGTGATGCCGCCCCGCGCCGCCGAAGTCAGCCGCAAGACCAAGGAAACCGAGATTGCCGTCTCGGTCCATGTCGACGGCACCGGAAAATCGGACATTTCGACGGGCGTCGGCTTCTTCGACCATATGCTGGACCAGCTGGCGCGCCATTCCCTGATCGACATGACGGTCAGGGCCAAGGGCGACCTGCATATCGACGATCATCACACCGTCGAGGACACCGGCATCGCGCTTGGCCAGGCGCTGGCCAAGGCACTGGGCGAGCGGCGCGGCATCATGCGCTATGCCTCGATCGACCTTGCCATGGACGAGACGCTGACGCGCGCTGCGATCGACGTGTCCGGCCGTCCGTTCCTGGTCTGGAACGTTTCCTTCTCGTCGCCGAAGATCGGCACCTTCGACACCGAACTGGTGCGCGAATTCTTCCAGGCTTTGGCGCAGAATGCCGGCATCACGCTGCATGTCACCAATCACTATGGCGCCAACAACCATCACATCGCCGAGACCTGCTTCAAGGCGGTGGCGCGCGCGCTGCGCGCGGCTCTCGAACGCGATCCGCGCCAGCCGGATGCGGTTCCCTCCACCAAGGGATCGTTGAAGGGATAAGGCCATGGCCACCTATGTCGTGATGGAACCGCCAGGCCGCAGCGAGAAGGCCGATGCCACGGCCTTTGTCCGCGATGGCTTCACCTGGCTGGGCCTCCTGGTGCCGCCGCTATGGTTCGCCTGGCATCGGCTGTGGATCGAGGCAGCGCTTGCCTTCGTCGTCATGGGCCTGCTTTCGATGCTGGGCCAGAAGCTCGGCCTTGGTCTGGCCGGCTCGCTGCTGTCACTGTTGGTTTCGCTCTATGTCGGACTGGAAGGGCAAGGCCTGCGCATCGCGGCACTTCGCCGGCGCGGTTGGCACGAATGGGGCGCGGTCGAAGCCGGTTGGCTCGACGACGCCGACACACGCTATGCGCTGGAAGCGGAAGCGCTTGCCGATGAGGTTGTGCCGGCGCCGCGTATGGTCCCCGATGCTGCCCTCGCGCGGCCAGCGCAGCCGGGCATGGCGCTGGGGCTGACCCACATTCCGGGAAGAAGCTGACATGCGGGTTGCGATCATCGACTACGGCTCGGGCAATTTGCGCTCGGCCACCAAGGCTTTCGAGCGCGCCGCGCGCGAAGCCGGCATATCGGCCGATATCGACCTGACCGCAGATGCCGAGCAGGTGCGCACGGCCGATCGCATCGTCCTGCCCGGCGTCGGCGCCTATGCCGACTGCGCCTCCGGCCTGCAGGCCGTCGAAGGCATGTGGGAAGCCGTCGAGGAGGTTGCGATCGTCAAGGGCCGGCCGTTCCTCGGCATATGCGTCGGCATGCAGCTGATGTCGCAGCGCGGCCTCGAAAAGACGATTACCAAGGGCTTCGGCTGGATATCGGGCGACGTGAAGGAGATCATGCCTTCCGATCCGGCGCTGAAGATCCCGCAGATCGGCTGGAACACGATCGAGCTCAAGCGCCAGCATCCGCTGTTTGCCGGCATACCGACTGGCGCAAGCGGGCTGCATGCCTATTTCGTGCATTCCTATCATCTCGATGCGGGCAAGGCGGACGAGGTTCTGGCGGTTGCCGACTATGGCGGCCCGGTGACGGCGGCCGTCGCCCGCGACAATCTTGTCGGCACGCAGTTCCACCCGGAAAAGAGCCAGGCGCTCGGCCTCGCGCTGATCACCAATTTCCTGCGCTGGAGGCCCTAGAGCATGATCCCGAAAAGTGGACCCCGGCTTTCTCGGACAAACGGTTCCCGTTTGTCCGGAGATCATGCTCGAGCAGAGGGATAGACCATGAGCAAGAAGGGCTACTGGATGGCGATGGTCGAGGTGACCGATCCGGAAAACTATCCGCTATACATTGCCGCCAACAAAGCGGCTTTCGACAAATATGGCGCAAAGTTCCTGACCCGCGGCGGTCAGTCGTCGAGCCCGGAAGGGCTATCGGGCAATCGCCATGTCATCATCGAGTTCGAGAGCTATGCGGTCGCACTCGCCTGCTTCCATTCGCCTGAATACCAGGTGGCGCTGAAATTCCGACGTCTCTATTCGACATCCCATTTCGCCATTGTGGAAGGCGCCTGAACGGATGATCCTTTTCCCGGCGATAGATCTCAAGGACGGCCAGTGCGTGCGCCTCAGGCATGGCGACATGACGACCGCGACCATCTACAACGATGATCCTGCCGCGCAGGCGCGGGCCTTCGAGCAACAGGGTTTCGAATGGCTGCATGTCGTCGACCTCAACGGCGCCTTCCAGGGCCAGAGCGTCAACAGTGCGGCGGTCGGCGCCATCCTCAAGGCAACGAAGAACCCGGTGCAGCTCGGCGGCGGCATCCGCACGCTGGCGCAGATCGAGGACTGGCTCGATCGCGGCCTGGCCCGGGTCATCCTCGGCACGGTGGCGGTGCGTGACCCGGACCTTGTCAAACAGGCCTGCAAGGCGTTTCCGGGCAAGGTCGCCGTCGGCATCGACGCCAAGGGCGGCAAGGTCGCCGTCGAGGGCTGGGCCGAGGCGTCGAGCCTCGGCGTCATCGAACTGGCGAGGAAGTTCGAGGGCGCCGGCGTCGCTGCCATCATCTACACCGACATCGACCGCGACGGCGTTTTGACCGGCATCAACTGGGACGCCACCATCGACCTCGCCGATGCCGTGTCGATCCCGGTCATCGCGTCGGGCGGCCTCGCCTCGATCGCCGACATCGTGCGCATGACCATGCCCGATGCGCAAAAGCTCGAAGGCGCGATCTCCGGCCGCGCGCTCTATGACGGCCGCATCGATCCGGCCGAGGCCCTGGCGATCCTGCAGGGCAGGGCGGAGACGCGGACGTGAAAATCTCCATTATCCTGGCCTCCTATGACAGCGGCCACTATCATGGCGGCATGGGCCAGGGGCCGGACGCGCTGGTCTCTGGCGGGCTCGTCGACGCCCTGACGATGGCCGGCCACGATGTGATGGTCGAGGATATCGGCAAGGTTGGAGATGCCCAGGAGCGTGAAATCGCCACCGGCTTTGCCGTCTGCAACGCGGTTGCGAGCGAGGTTCGCCTTGCCCGCGACGCCGGTCGGTTTCCCATCGTCCTTGCCGGAAACTGCCTGACCAGCGCCGGCGCGGTCGCCGGCGAAGACGCCGATGCGATCATCTGGGCCGACCAGCATGGCGATCTCAACACGCCCGAGACATCCACATACGGCTTTCTCGACGGCATGGCGCTGGCGACCGTGCTTGGCCTGTGCTGGCGGCCGATGGCGTCGGCCATTCCGGGCTTCAAGCCGGTCGATCCGTCGCGTTGCGTGCTCGTCAACGCGCGCGATCTCGATCCCGCGGAAAAACAGCTTCTCGAGACATTGCCGATCGTGCGGACGGAGTGCTCCGGGGTGGCCCAGGCGGCCGAAAGACTGATGGTCGCCGGCGCCAGACGCGTGCACATGCATCTCGATATGGACGTGCACGATCCCCGGGAGCTGCAGGCCAACCGCTATATCACTTCGGGCGGGCCGAGCCCGGAACAGTTGCGCGATGCCACGTGCGCCATCGCGCTGGCGGTGCCGATCGTCGGCATCACCGTTTCCGCCTACGACCCGGCCTTCGACGCCCAGGCCGATGTTCCGCCGCAGGTCGGCCAGTTGCTGAACGATCTCATCGCCACGATAGAGGGCCGCTGATGCTGAAAGCCCGTGTCATCCCCTGTCTCGACGTCAAGAACGGCCGTGTCGTCAAGGGCGTCAACTTCGTCGATCTCGTCGACGCCGGCGATCCGGTCGAGGCGGCCAAGGCCTATGACGCGGCCGGCGCCGACGAACTCTGCTTCCTCGACATCACCGCTTCGTCGGACAATCGCGAGACCATCTTCGACGTTATCGCACGTACCGCCGAACAATGCTTCATGCCGCTGACCGTTGGCGGCGGCGTGCGCCAGGTCGCCGATATCAGGAAGCTGCTTTTGGCCGGCGCCGACAAGGTGTCGATCAACACGGCCGCGGTGAAGAACCCGGATTTCGTTGCGGAGGCCGCCGACAAGTTCGGCAACCAGTGCATCGTCGTCGCCATCGACGCCAAGAAGGTGTCGGGCACCAGTGAGACCGACCGCTGGGAGATCTTCACTCATGGCGGCCGCGAAAAGACCGGCATCGACGCGGTCGAATTCGCCCGGAAAATGGTCGATCGCGGCGCCGGCGAGATCCTGCTGACCTCGATGGATCGGGACGGCACCAAGGCCGGCTACGACATCGCGCTGACCCGCGCGATATCAGACGCCGTGCGCGCGCCGGTGATCGCCTCCGGCGGCGTCGGCACGCTCGACCACATGGTCGAAGGCATTCGCGACGGCCATGCCGGCGCGGTGCTGGCCGCGTCCATTTTCCATTTCGGCACCTACACGATAGCGCAGGCCAAGGCGCATATGGCCGCCGCCGGCCTGCCGATGCGGCTGGACTCTGTGAATAATCGGCCCTAAAGCATGATCCCGAAAAGTGGGAACCGGTTTTCGGAAAAGATCATGCTTAAACAAGCAGATAGATGACGCCATGACCGAGTTTTCGCTTTCCGATCTGGAAAAAATCATTGGGGAACGCGCCCATTCAGGAGATCCGGATTCGTGGACGGCAAAATTGTTCGCGCGCGGCATCGACAAGGCGGCGCAGAAGCTCGGCGAGGAGGCCGTCGAGACGGTGATTGCCGCCGTCAGGGGCGACAAACCGGCCATCGTTTCAGAAAGCGCCGATCTTATGTATCATTGGCTCGTCGTTCTCGGCCTCTCGGGAGTTTCGCTGAGCGACGTGCTCAGGGAACTCGAAGGCCGCACCCGGCGTTCGGGCATCGCCGAGAAGGCGTCACGGCCCAAGGGCTGACCGCGAGGAAGGGCAGGTATCTCGATGGATCAGCTCGCGCCGACCGAGAAGTATTCCCCCTTTCGCTTCTTCTCCGCCGAGCAATGGTCGCAATTCCGCGCCGATACCCCACTGACGCTGAGCGCGGACGAATTCCGCCGCCTGCGCTCGCTCAACGATCCGGTCGATCTCGAGGAGGTCACGCGCATCTATCTGTCGCTGTCGCGGCTGTTGTCGGCGCATGTCGAAGCGAGCCAGCTGCTGTTTCGGCAACGCCAGGCCTTCTTCAACGCGGTCGACGTGGTCAAGACACCGTTCATCATCGGCATTGCCGGTTCGGTCGCCGTCGGCAAATCGACCACCGCACGCGTGCTGAAGGAACTGCTGGCGCGCTGGCCGTCGAGCCCCAAGGTCGATCTCATCACCACCGACGGCTTCCTGCTGCCCAACGAGGTCCTGCGCCGCGAGAACCTGATGGAGCGCAAGGGTTTCCCCGACAGCTACGATGTGGGCGCGCTGCTGCGCTTCCTGTCGGGCATCAAGTCGGCGCTGCCCGATGTCCGCGCGCCGAACTCTCCGACAGCTGCGAAT
>NZ_RZQY01000810.1:0-2360 GCF_003998575.1 Mesorhizobium sp. M7A.F.Ca.CA.001.10.2.1
GTCCGGTAACCAAGCACAGGCGCAGAATGCGGCGGGTGCTTTCCCGCATGTCGGCTTCGGGCAAGGCCGCCCACATCGTCTTGATCTCGTCGGCCGTCAGCACGCGGTCGCGCTCGACCGTTTCGGTCGGCCTAGCCATACCTTCGGTCAAGTTGTTGTCCAGATCGCCACGACCGCGCCCCCATCGGATCATGGCGCGAATGTCCTCGAACACCCGGTTTGCCTCGACGGCCGCGCCCCGGTCCTTCACCGCGTCGATCGCCTTAGTGATGTCGCGACGATGCAGGTCCGCGAGCTTCACCTCGCCGATGCACCCAGATGATGCCTTCTCGACCTTCTTTCCGTCAGCGTCATAGCCGGACACATTCTTGCGCAGCCGGCGCGCGATCTCATCGACCGACCGCCGCGATGATGCCCGGCGGGTGAGATAGCTCTCGACCAAATCAGAGACGGTCATCGAGGCGGCGTGCGCTTTCTTGGCGGCCACAGGGTCGCCGCCCTCTTGCACGCTTGCACGAGTGTCCTTGGCCTTCTGGCGAGCGCCCTTGTCGGTGCCGAGCGGTGTCTCGGGATAGGTGCCGAGCTTCAACCATTGCCGCTTGTCGGGCGGCCCGTAAACCGCGAACCAGGTCTTTTGCCCACCCGCCGAGACGCGCAGCACAAGACCTTTGACGGTCGTATCGAAATAGTCGGCTTTTCGGCCGGAGCCGGCCTTGGCAGCCTGGCAGAATTTGTCGGTGAGTTCGAGTTTCGGCATCTGTCCAGCGACCAATCTTGCTACAACCGGTTGCCCGGGCCCATAAGTGATCTACAGAATGATCTACATAAAACCACGCGCTTTGTCGATACCGGCTGCGACAGGTCGCGACGGGATGAAACACTAATTTATTGTTATTCAAAGAATTTTTAGAAATTCAGGCTGTCGCACGCTGATCCAGAAAATCACATTGGAAACCCTCTGTTAACCGGTTGGTCGCTGGTTCGAATCCGGCCCGGGGAGCCAAATTTTTCAAGCCCTTGAGACGGTCAGGTCGCCCATAGGGGCTGATCTATGGCATGTCTGCAAAATCGTGGTCAGCAGGTTGATTCTCAACTTGACCTGGCGCCGCTGTCCAGCGCTCTCGATGACGCCGCGGCATCGGGAAGGTTCGCGCGAGCAGGCATAAGGCCTTGCTGCGATCTCGGCGATCTTATCTCTTGTCGCCGTTCGGTTGGGTGCCGGTGCCTCTCGCACATCTCGGGGTGGCGGGTCGACATGCTCAAGCTCGGGCGGGGCTTCTTTGTCCCGGCGTTGCACAGGTACCTTCTCCGGTGCGGGCGTCGATGGTGGCTCTTTGATCTTGCTCGGCATAACCGAGTTAACCGCCCTGCCGGTCTCTTGTTCCGTAGCGAGCAGAAAACCTGAATGCGTGGGGAACCGGGAACATCGAAGAGCGTTTTCTCGCATGCTGAAGAAGATCGCCCTCGCCGCCGTGCTGGTCCAGGTTGCCGCAGTTTCCGCTCTCATCACCCAGACGGTGCTCTTCGCGTCCACGGCCACACAGGCCGCCAACGCGCAGCCCGATGACGCAGTTGCTGTCACCGCCGAGAACGAACGGGACAAGCCGGCGCAGCCTATTGTTGCCGGCCAATGCCCAACGCGGCTTGTGGCGAGCAAGGTCTTCACGGGGAACCTGATTACGGCGCAACAATAGCTCGCCATCGATGCCGGCCATCCGTCGATCCCCCCAATTTAAGTCAGGGCGATGTGCTTGAAAGCGCAATGATTCCTGTTACTTGCGGCGCAGGGCGAGTGCGTTTGGGTTGGGCAAGAATTGGTATGATTTCATCGAATATGGAATGCCCGCGCTGTCATGGCAGCGGCAGGGTTTTCGACTGCTCCAAGTGGCACGCGTCAAACGGGCACTGCTGCCCGCAGGGAACCCATCGGGGCGGCTGCCCCGGAAAGACGGGCGCCTGCGCGGAATGCGACGGCCTGGGGACGATGGCGGAGCCTCCGCTGAGAGCCGTGGCGTAATCCGCGAGAGCGGCCCACGCCGCTGATGACGGCGCGGAGGCGCCCGAACGAGCATATCTTACTCTGTTGGTGTTTCTACGGGTGGTGCGGTCAGAACCGTGATGTCCATCCTGGCAATCTTGGATGCCGCGCGGCCTTGCGCGCCAGCATCCATATCGCCGCCTGCGGCAACCATGATTTTGGCCAGATGTCCCACGGCGTCCGTGCTGCGGCCCGGCGAAAATCCTTCGCCGGTTTGCGGCTTCCCCACTGCCGTTTGTTTTTCCGGGACATGCGGATGTTGACTTGCGATAGCGGAAACCATTGAACCTCCTGTGGCGACGCTTCGAACATTATATTAGCG
>NZ_RZQY01000811.1:0-2337 GCF_003998575.1 Mesorhizobium sp. M7A.F.Ca.CA.001.10.2.1
CTTCTATAGGGGTGGGTTGCCGATCGAGATGCGTCATATCGAGGGACCGGACGGCGGCGGTTCGCCGCCCGAGACTTCGGGCTTTTCCAATGCCGCGGTGCTCGCCATCAAGGCCGGCGGCAAGGATCGGCTGACCATGCTGTTCGACCTTGGCGATTCTCCCGACAGCGCCGAAGGCTATGCTGTGCTGGCGCTCTACGACATCACGGCCAAGCCGAAGCTGCTCGACGCCGTCAATGTCGCGCTCGACCGCGGCACCTATTTCCGCGAACCGGGCAAGCTTTCCGTCGGCGCCAACGATGACGTCCTCATCACCATGAGCGCGCATTTCAATTCGAGCCAGAACTATGTGATCACGCCGCTGATCATGATCCGCGACGACAAGTTCGAACCGATCGACATGATCTATACGTTCGATGAAAACCTGTGCGCCTACAGCCGCAAGCAGGATGTAGCTTTTCAGGGCATTGCCGATGGTCAGCCTTATGCCGCCATCAAGGTGACCGTGACCGACTCTACTGTGCTGAACGGCGAAAGCTGCGACGACACTCCGCCCAGACCAGAGTCCCACGAGATCTCCGTCACCTATCACTGGGACAAGAAGACATCGCGCTACACCAAGGATTCCGACGCGCTGGACAAATTGGCAGGAGAGAACGCCAATCGCTTCTGAACCAACCGCATTCGTTTGCCCGGTCAAATCGGGCAGGATAAAATCCGCTTAGCCACACCGCACATGATGGGGGAACTACCATGGACAAGGGCAAGATCTTTCGCGACCTGCATGCCTCGACCTTCGTCATGCCCAATCCCTGGGATATTGGCACGACGAAGCTGCTGGCCTCGTTCGGTTTCACGGCGCTGGCGACGACCAGCGCCGGCTTTGCTTTTTCACGCGGCCTGCCGGATGGCGCCGTGACCTTCGACCAGATGATCCACCATTGCCGCGAGGTGACGGCGGCGACCAGCCTGCCTGTCTCCGCCGACCTCGAGAAAGGCAAGGGCGACAGCGCCGAGCAGGCCGCCGAAACCATCTTCGCGGCGGAAGCGGCCGGTCTTGCCGGCTGCTCGATCGAGGACCACACCGGCGATCCGGACAAGCCGATCTATGATTTCGCGCACGCCGTCGAGCGCGTTGCGGCGGCGGCGGAGGCGGCGCGAGCGCTGAAGCGCGATTTCGTCTTCACGGCGCGGGCTGAGAATTTCCTGTGGGGCAAGTCCGACCTCGACGACACCATCAAGCGGCTGCAGGCGTTCGAGAAGGCCGGCGCCGACGTGCTCTATGCGCCCGGTATCGGCGACGTCGAGATGATCCGCACGCTCTGCTCGGCGGTCAGCAAGCCGGTCAATGTCATGGCAAAGCCTGGCTTCACCATCGCCGACCTCGCCATGGCCGGCGTCAAGCGCATCTCGCTCGGGCCGTGGCTGACCAATTTCGCCTATGGCATGCTGGAAACGGCGGCGCGCGAGATCCAGCAGGACGGCACCTTCGGCTTCACCCGCGCCGCCATGCCGTTCGGCAAATTGCAAGCCCTCTTCGGCAAGTCTTCAGCTTGAACGGGGCCCATCGCATGACGCTTACCGTCGTCGATATGCATACCGGCGGCGAGCCGCTCAGGATCGTCACCGGCGGCTATCCCAGTGTCCCCAAGGGCACGATCCTGGAAAAGCGCGCCTATGTGCGCGACCATCTCGATCATCTCAGGAAGATCCTGATGTTCGAGCCGCGCGGCCATTACGACATGTATGGCGCCTTGCTGGTCGAACCCGACCTGCCCGGCGCCGACCTCGCCGTGCTGTTCATGCACAATGAGGGCTATTCGACGATGTGCGGCCACGCCATCGTCGCGCTCGGCCGCTACGCCGTAGATGAAGGATTGGTGGCGAAACAGGAACCAATCACGACAGTCAATATCGAGGCGCCGTGTGGGCTGGTCGTCGCCTCGGTCGAGGTCAGGGACGGCAAGGCCGGTGCGGTGTCGTTCGAAAGCGTGCCGGCGTTCCTGTTCGCCGGCGGGCAGACGATAGAGCTGGCGGGCCACGGCACGATCGGCTTCGACGTCGCCTATGGCGGCGCTTTCTACGCGCTGGCCGATTGTCACCAATTCGGGCTCGAATTCGCCAAAAGCCGGGTGCGCGATTTCGTCGATGCGGCAACGGCGCTGACGGACAGGCTCAAGGCCGAATTTCCGCTGTCGCATCCCGACCATGCCGACCTTGCCTTCCTCTACGGCACCATCCTGACCGATGGCCGCGATGCTTTTTCCGATGAGGTGACCAAGAACATCTGCGTCTTCGCCGAGGCGGAGGTCGACCGCTCGCCGACCGGTTCCGGCG
>NZ_RZQY01000812.1:0-2332 GCF_003998575.1 Mesorhizobium sp. M7A.F.Ca.CA.001.10.2.1
TCGCTGGTTGCCGAGGTGCGCCCGCAAGTGAACGGCATCATCCAGCAGCGCCTGTTCAAAGAGGGCAGCGAAGTTGCTGCGGGACAGCCGCTCTACCTGATCGATCCGGCAAGCTACAAGGCAGCCTATGACAGCGCGGTCGCCGCCCAGCAGAAGGCGCAAGCGGCGGTGCCGACTGCGCAGGCCAAGTTCGACCGTTATGCAGGGCTTTTGAAACAGAACGTTGTTTCCAAACAGGATTATGACGATGCCGCCGCCACGCTGGCGCAGGCGCAAGCCGATGTCGCCTCGGCCAAGGCCAGCGCCGAGACGGCGCGCATCAGTCTCGACCGCACCTCGATCACGGCGCCGATCGCCGGCCGCATCGACAAGTCCACGCTGACGCCCGGCGCGTTGGTGACCGCCAACCAGGACACTGTGCTGACCACCATCCGTGCCCTCGATCCGATCAATGTCGACGTCACGCAATCGAGCACCAACCTGCTCAATCTGCGCCAGGCGATCTCGGAAGGGCGGCTGAAGTTCAGCGGCCCCAATGTCAGCGTCAAGCTGAAGCTCGAGAACGGCACCATCTACACGCAGACCGGCAAGCTGGAATTCGCCGGCGCCAATGTCGACCAGACCACCGGCACCTTCGCGCTCAGGGCCGAATTCCCCAATCCCGATCGCTTGCTGCTGCCCGGCATGTATGTGCGGGCGCTGGTCGAGGAGGGCGTTGCCCAGAACAGTTTCCTGGTGCCGCAGCGCGCCGTCAGCCGCAACACCAAGGGTGAGGCCACGGCCATGGTCATCAATGCGCAGGGCAAGGTCGAGACGCGGGTGCTCGCGGTGCGCAACAGCGTCGGCAACAACTGGCTGGTGGATTCGGGTGTCGGCGACGGTGATCGTGTCATTGTCGAGGGCATGCAGCTGGTGCGCCCCGGCGGCGATGCGACGGGCGTTGAGGTGACGATCGACGAGACGACCGGCGAGGTCAAGGATCGCGGGCAGGGCACGTCCGCCGCACCGGCCGCGTCCAACGCTGCCAAACCGGCGCCTGCCGCCGCGACCGGGAACTGAGGCGATGTCCGTATTCTTCATCAACCGGCCGATCTTCGCCTGGGTGATCGCCATCGTGATCATGCTGGGCGGGCTTCTGGCGCTCACCTCACTGCCGATCTCGCAATATCCGCAGATCGCGCCGACGACAGTCAACATCAGCGCCACCTATCCGGGCGCCGACGCGCAGACGGTCGAGAACTCGGTGACCAAGGTCATCGAGCAAGGCATGACCGGCATCGACAATCTGGACTACATGACGGCGACGTCGACCTCGACCGGTTCGGCCTCGATCACGCTGACCTTCACCACCGCAGCCGATCCCGACACCGCCCAGGTGCAGACGCAAAACAAGCTTCAGCTGGTGCAGTCGCAGCTGCCGCAGGTGGTGCAGAGCAATGGCATCACCGTCTCCAAATCCTCGACCGGCTTCCTTATGGTCATCGGCTTCGTCTCGACCGACGGCAAGATGAACTCGACCGATCTCGCCGACTATGTCGACGCCACCGTCAACGACACGCTGAAGCGCGTCGAAGGCGTCGGCTCGACGCAGCTGTTCGGCTCCGGCTATGCCATGCGCATCTGGCTCGATCCGGACCAGCTCGCCAAGTATGCCCTGATGCCGAGCGACGTGGCGACCGCCATCGAGGCGCAGAACACGCAGGTTTCTGCCGGCCAGCTCGGCGGCCTGCCGGCGCGCAAGGGCCAGCAGCTCAATGCCACGGTGACGGCCAAGAGCCGGCTGCAGACCGCCGAACAGTTCCGCAACATCATCCTGAAGAGCCAAACCGATGGCTCGCTGGTTCGCCTCAACGATGTCGCCACCGTCGAACTCGGCGCCGAAAGCTACACGACGCAGGCCAACTACAACGGCAAGCCCGCGGCCGGCGTGGCCGTCAATTTGGCGACCGGCGCCAACGCCATCAACACCGCCGAAGCGGTGCGCTCGACGATCGCCCGGCTGAGCTCGACCTTCCCGCAAGGCGTCGAGGTCGTCTATCCCTACGACACTTCGCCTTTCGTGCGGCTGTCGATAGAGGAAGTGGTCAAGACGCTGGCCGAGGCGATCGTGCTGGTGTTCCTGGTGATGTTCATCTTCCTGCAGAATCTGCGGGCCACCATCATCCCGACGATCGCCGTGCCGGTGGTGCTGCTCGGCACGTTCGGCGTGCTGTCGCTGTTCGGCTATTCCGTCAACACGCTGACCATGTTCGCCATGGTGCTGGCCATCGGTCTGCTCGTCGACGACGCCATCGTCGTCGTCGAGAATGTCGAGCGCGTGATGCAGGAGGAA
>NZ_RZQY01000813.1:0-2328 GCF_003998575.1 Mesorhizobium sp. M7A.F.Ca.CA.001.10.2.1
GCCAACGGCGGCAGCACAAGCGTCGGCAGCGTGTAGGCAAGCAGGGCAAGGCCGGTGGAGACGGTGTCATAGCCGAGCCCGGCGTGGAACCAGATCGGCAGGTAGATCATGAAAGGCCAATAGCTGAGGTTCATCGCGGCAGAGCCGACGATGGCGCCCGAAAAGGGCCGGATTCGGAAGACCGAGAAATCGAACATCGGCCGCTGGCTGACCTTCTCGGCAATGAGGAAGGCGATGAAGCTCACTATCGAGATACCGAGGATCGCCAGCGCGGCAGGGCTGGAGAAACCCAGATCCGGCCCCTGGATGATGTAGAAAACGAGGCAGAAAACCGACGGCGACAGCGTCAGGATGCCTGCTACGTCGAGCTTGCCCGCCTGTGGATCCTTCGATTCGTGGACGCCCATCAGAGCGAGGGCGAACGCCAGCGCCGCAACCGGCACGTGGACAAGAAACACCCATTGCCAGCTCGAGACCGCGACGATGCCGCCGCCGATGATGGGGCCGAAGCCGAGGCCGGTGCCGAAGATGACGCCCCACCAGCCCCATGCGACGGCGCGTTCGCGCCCTTCCCGGAATTCATGCGACAGCACGGCAAGCTGGCAGATCAGCATCGCACCGCCGCTCAGGCCCTGCAGAAACCGGGCGACGATGAGCGTGGAGACGCTTTCGGCGACGCCGCAGATCAGTGATGTCAGGCCGAAGGCGGCGATGGCGACCAGAAAGACACGCTTGTGCCCGTAACGATCGGCGATCGTGCCGACCGCCATCAGCACCGTCGTGACCGCGATCGTATAGGCGTTCATCACCCATTGCAGTTGCTTGAAGTCGGCGTGCAGAACCTGCTCCAGTGTCGGCAGAATCGTGGGAACGCTTGAAATCTCCAGGCCGAACATCAGGCATGCCAGGCAGGCGGCAAACAGAACCACGATGCCTCGGCGGGTCAATACAGTGGGCATGATTCAACCTTTCGAACGTATTTGTCGGCAATCGGCGAATCCATCGCAGCTCGCCCGGCGCGCGTATGGCCCAGGGTAGGCGAGGCTTGATCATATTAGAATTGCATGGTTGGCTATTTCAGAGACAACAAGTGCGGATAGCTGACATGACGCTGGACGTAGACGCTGTGAAAACATTCGTCGCCATCGCCGATCTTCAGAGCTTTACGCGTGCGGCCGAGGCTCTTGGCAGCACACAAGGGGCGATCAGCGTGAAGCTGAAGCGGCTGGAAGAGCGCGTCGGCCAGAAATTGATCGAGCGCACGCCTCGGCTGGTGCGCTTGTCGGCGCAGGGCGCGGTGTTTCTCCAGCCCGCACGCGACTTCCTCGCGGCACACGATCGCGCCATTGCCAGCCTGTCTTCGGTGCGCCGCCGCTTCACACTGGGCATCGCCACCCATGTCGGAGGCGCGGAAGTCCCGACATTGCTGGCGCGGCTCAATGCGCATGACCCGGCGCTCACCATCGAAGTGCGGCTCGATGATTCGCGCGACCTGCTGGATGCTTTCGATCGCGGTGAGATCGACGCGGCGATCATCCGCCGGGAGGACGACCGGCGCGATGGTGAAGTGCTGGCGCCCGAACATTTCGGCTGGTACGCCGCGCCCGACTTCGTCCACCGGGCCGACGAGCCGCTGCGCCTGGCGGCATCCTCGCCATCCTGCGGTATTCGTAACATCACCACCCGCGCGCTCGACGCTGTCGGAATATCGTGGACGGAGGTGTTCCTCGGCTGCGGCTCTTTCGCCGTTGCCGAAGCCGTCTCGGCCGGCCTCGCAGCCTCGGTATTTTCCTGCCGGCTTGCCCCATCCGGCACCATCGAGGTCAGCCGGAAATTCGGGCTGCCGGCGCTGCCGCCTTCCGAGATCGTGCTGCTTTCGACGCTGACGGACGCCAAGTCCCGCGAGGCGCTGAGGACGCTTGCAATGGCCTTTCGCGAGCATCGTCCGCCTGTGGCGGGCAATGCCGGACGGCCCCGGTTCCGCAGTTCCCAGATGGTCGACGGCCTGGCCTAGAGCAATTCTAGGGAAAGTGTGAAGCGGTTTTCCGTTTAGAATTGCGTTAAAACAAAGAGTTAGAGCAGATCGCCGTTTTCCGTGAAACGGTGAAATGCTCTAGGACTCCACCCTCGGACACCAGGGCTGAGACCGGGCGCCTTTGCTGCTATTCGGCCGCCGGTGCCAGCGGCCTGACCCTGGCCATCATCGAGCGCAGCACCGCTGGTTTGAGCGGTTTGTTGATCACCGCAATCTCGAGCCCGCCGGCGGCCGTGCTGGTCACCGCAGACCGCTCCAATGAGGTGCGCACGGCCGGCAGGGTGTCGCCATGG
>NZ_RZQY01000814.1:0-2323 GCF_003998575.1 Mesorhizobium sp. M7A.F.Ca.CA.001.10.2.1
ATCATCAGCCGGTCTTCCGGCCTGCCCCTGGCTTCGAGCGCCTTCAACCCGCCGGTCGCATACACGGCGACGGCCGAAAGCAGCCCTGCCAAGGTCGCGGCAGCCCGCCGATCAAATCGGAACCAAGCCCCCTTGGAAAGCCGCGCAATCTCTTTGAACGCCTTTTCCGCGCCGGAATCATGGCCTTCCTGAAACACGAAGACAGGAACGCCATGAAGGCCGAGGCTGCCGGCCTTTTCGGCCAGATCGTCGATATTCTCTTCCATCGCGTCGCCGATGTAGACCAGCGCATTGACCTTGGCGGCCGCCGTCTGTTTCAGCGCATGCGTCAGGACCTTTCCGATCTGGGTGTGGCCGCTGCGGCATTCGATCCGCGTCATCAGCTGCTTCAAGGCATTGGTGTCGCTCACGAAAGCCGACGAACGGCACTCGCCGAGGCCGCGAAAATAAACCAGTTGCACGCTGAGGGTTCCGGCCTTGCCGACTGCGTCGAACATCTGGCCCTGCAGCGTGCAGGCCAGATCCCAGGTCGGCTGGCGGCTCATCGTCGCGTCGAGGGCAAGGATCAGCCTGCCCGAACCGGTCGCCGACGCGGCAAGTGTCCTCGCCTGACGAATGAAGGCGTCGATCTCGCCGGCGTTGGATTGAGGCTTGACCGGCGCAGGACTGGTCCTCGCTGGCACAGGCTGCTTCTTATCACTCATGAAAAACAAGATGTGGCGTTGCCACATCGCTTGCAAGCCCCACATCGGGCGGTGCAAAGGGCCAGGCGGTGATGCCACCTGGGGTCAGAGCAGACCGAGATCGGCCAGCTCGCGCCTGAGTTTCGGCGGCATCTCGATCAATCCGGCCTTGCCCTTGCCCAGATCGAGCGGCGCGTCCGCCGGTTTCAGGTAGCGCCAGCCCTGAAAAGCCCGGCGCGGCTGCCAGTCGGTGCGTACAACCTCGGGGTCGAGTATCAGATGGCAACGGCCTATGCCTTCACTGTCGGTGAACGGCCGGATTTCGGTGATCAACTGGCGGCACTGCACATTGCCTTTGATCACCCAATAGAGCGAACCGCCATCGGTAACCTCGGCGCCGCGTGTCGGCATCATGCGGGTGGTGTGATACTGCTCGACCGGCTCACCGGCGCGCCGCCGCTCGTCGAGGCGGAAGGCGATCCACTCTTCGAGATCCTCGACGCTGTCGCAGCCGACACAGAGTTTTATGAGATTGAGAGACATCGCTTAAGGTTAGTCCCGCACGCGAACGCGTCAACGACCGGATCGACTTCTCCACAGCGGCGGTTTAGGCCAGCCTTCAGCACTCCACGACGTTGACTGCAAGCCCGCCAAGGCTGGTTTCCTTGTACTTCTCGTTCATGTCGAGGCCGGTCTGGCGCATGGTCTCGATCGCCGCATCGAGCGGTACGAAATGGATGCCGTCGCCCTTGATGGCCAGCGACGCGGCCGTCACCGCCTTGACCGCGCCCAGCGCATTGCGCTCGATGCACGGCACCTGAACCAGACCACCAACCGGATCGCAGGTCATGCCGAGATGATGTTCGAGCGCGATCTCGGCGGCATTCTCGACCTGTTCGGGCGTACCGCCCATGACGGCGCACAGGCCCGCTGCGGCCATCGCCGACGCGGAGCCTACCTCACCCTGGCAGCCGACCTCGGCGCCCGAGATCGATGCGTTGGTCTTGATGATGCCGCCAACGGCGGCAGCCGTCAGCAGGAAATCACGAATGCTCGGCTGGTCCGCCTCGGGATGGAAATGCAGCCAGTAGCGCAGCACCGCCGGCAGCGTGCCGGCAGCGCCATTGGTCGGCGCGGTGACCACGCGGCCGCCGGCGGCATTTTCCTCGTTCACGGCCATGGCGTAGATCGACAGCCAGTCATTGGCGAGCAAAGGATTGGGCTTGTTCTGCTGCCACTGCTCCTGCAGCTTATCGTGCAGCATGCGGGCACGGCGGCGCACCTTCAGCCCACCCGGCATGATGCCATCCTGCGACAGGCCACGGTCGATGCAGCCCTTCATGGCGCTCCAGATTCCGTCGAGGCCGGCGTCGAGCTCCTCGCGCGTCATCTGCGTTTCCTCGTTGACGCGTTTCATGTCGGCGATGGAAAGACCGCTTTTGCCGGCCATGGCCAGCATCTCGACCGCATTCTTGAACGGATAAGGCACTTTCTTGCCTTCGGTTGTCACCGAACCCTTGGCTTTCATCCGCTGCAGTTCTTCTTCGGAAACCACGAAGCCGCCGCCGATCGAATAATAGATCCGCTTGAGCAGCAGGCGGCCGCCGGCGTCATAGGCGTAGAACGCCATGCCGTTGGCG
>NZ_RZQY01000815.1:0-2321 GCF_003998575.1 Mesorhizobium sp. M7A.F.Ca.CA.001.10.2.1
GTCTTCGAGACGGCGCGGGATTTTTTGTCAAAGAACTAGCTCATGCGATTGAAAGGCTTAGAAAAAGCCCTTCCGCTGCCACCAGCCGCCGCGCTTCGGCTTGTCCTCGGTCTTGTCCTCGGCCTTGGCCGCGGGCTCTTCCGCGACGATCGAAGACACGACCGGCTCGACCGGCGCATTCGCCGCCGCCGGCTTGCGCCGCGACGGGCGGGCCTTCGGTGCCTCCTCGACAGAAGCGATGGCTGCCTCGTCGGATGCGGTGACCGGCGTGTCGACCGGTGCTTCCACCTCCGCAGCCGGCTCATCGGCGACAATTTCGGCCGCGGCCTTCTTTGGCTTGGCCGCGCGACGTGGCTTCTTCGGCTTCTCCGTGGCCGGCGCGTCGTCATTTGCCGGGGCAAGCGCCACCGGCTCTTCGGCTGGTGCGGCAACGACCGGCTCGCTGGCGATCACCTCGGTTGCCCGGACTTCGCCTTCAGAAGCGTCTGCTGTTTCGCCAGCACTTGCCTCAGCCTCGCCTTCACCGTCTTCGCGACGGTTGCGCTTGCCGCCGCGCTTGCCGCGCCGGCGCTTTTTGCCCTGGCCTTCGTCCGAAGCTTCAGCTGTCTCAGACGTTTCAGCAACACCGACAGGGGCGTTGTCGTCCGCTTCCGTGTCGCCATCGCTGGCGGCCGAGTCCGGGTCCGAAAACTCACCGGCCGGAGCCGAGACGGAAGCACCGTCCGCAGGGGCGCCATGTTCGCGATCGCGATCCTTGCCGCCGCGCCGGCGCCGACGCTTGCGGCGCTTGCGGTCGCGGCCTTCGCCTTCTTCGCCACCGGCAGCGGGCCGGGGCTGTTGTTGCTGAGGCTGCTGGCGTGGCTGTTCGGCCTGCACCGGTGCTTCATCGTCTTCCTCGACGACGACAATCTCGTCCTCGGGCTCTTCCAACTCGACATAGGCCGGGAAGCTGCGCGCCTCGACGAAGCCTTCCGGCTTTTCAGCCAGCGCGCCACGGAAGATCGCATAGTGTTGCGAACCCACCGAATCGTCGGCCTCGACGGTGATCGTCAGCCCGAAGCGGCTTTCGAGTTCGACCAGCGTGCCGCGCTTGTGGTTGAGCACATAGAGTGCGGTCGCCGCCGGCGTCCGCACCGTGATGTGGCTGCGCGAATCCTTGAGCAGGAATTCCTCGATCGCCCGCACCACCATCAGCGCGACCGACGAATCGGAGCGTACATGGCCGGTGCCGCCGCAATGCGGGCAGGGCTTCATGGTCGATTCCAGCACGCTGGCGCGGATGCGCTGGCGGGACATCTCCATCAGGCCGAAATGCGAGATACGGCCGACCTGGATGCGCGCACGATCGTTCTTGAGGTGATCCTTCAACCGCTTCTCGACGGAGCGGTTGTTGCGGTTCTCCTCCATGTCGATGAAGTCGATGACGATCAGGCCGGCGAGATCGCGCAGCCTGAGCTGACGCGCGACTTCCTCGGCCGCTTCCAGATTGGTGTGGAGCGCGGTGTCCTCGATCGAGTGCTCCTTGGTGGAGCGGCCCGAATTCACATCGATGGCAACCAGCGCCTCGGTCTGGTTGATGATGATGTAGCCGCCGCTCTTCAGCGTCACCTGCGGCTGCAGCATGCGGTCAAGCTGTGCCTCGATGCCGTTGCGCACGAAGATCGGCGTCGTGTCGCGGAACGGCTGAACCACCTTGGCGTGGCTCGGCATCAGCATGCGCATGAAGTCCTTGGCCTCGCGATAGCCTTCCTCGCCGGAGACAAGAATCTCGTCGATATCCTTGTTGTAGAGGTCGCGCACCGAGCGCTTGATCAGGCTGCCTTCCTCGTAGACCAGGGCAGGGGCCGTGGACTGCAAGGTGAGATTGCGGACATTTTCCCAAAGCCGCATCAGATATTCGTAATCGCGCTTGATCTCGGCCTTGGTGCGGCTCTCGCCGGCGGTGCGCAGGATCACGCCCATGCCCTGCGGCACTTCGAGATCGGCAACGACCTCCTTCAGCCGCTTGCGGTCGACCGCGCTGGTGATCTTGCGCGAAATGCCGCCGCCACGCGCCGTGTTCGGCATCAGCACCGAATAGCGGCCGGCAAGCGACAGATAGGTGGTCAGTGCCGCACCCTTGTTGCCGCGCTCTTCCTTGACGACCTGCACCAAGAGGATCTGCCGGCGCTTGATCACTTCCTGGATCTTGTACTGGCGGCGCACCGGCTTGCGGCGGTTGCGCACTTCTTCCAGCGCGTCCTCGGCGCCGACTGATTCGACCTCGTGATCGTCCGGATGCGAGGACTGCACTTCTTCCAGCATGCCGCGATCATTGTCTC
>NZ_RZQY01000816.1:0-2314 GCF_003998575.1 Mesorhizobium sp. M7A.F.Ca.CA.001.10.2.1
GTAGCGATAGGAGGGTTCTTCACCCACCGCTCCGCTTGCCGGCTTCGGCCCGATCGAACCGGCGAAATCGAATGTCGAGCGGCCGGTCTTCAGCAGCAATCTGTCGACCTGGATCTTGTTGCTGCCCGCAACCAGCGTCGCATTGATATCGACGTCCGCCGGCAGCAGTCCTCGCGTGCCGAGATCGAGGACAGAACCCGTCGACGACAAAGCGGCCGTCAGCCGCGATGCGTTCGCGCCGAACCCTTCCGATCCCGTCAGCTTCAGCGCGACGGTTCCCAGCTTGCCGGCAGCGGCCGCCATATCGCCGGTATCGGCCAGATCGACGCTCGCATCCAGTGCCGTGACGCGGTGCGCCGCGATATCGCGGGAGGCGGAAGCGGCAACGGTAGCCGTCCTGCCGTCGATGTCGGCCGTGGACGAGAACTGCATGCCGCCCGGGCCCGACTGCACGACGGTGGCGTCGGTGATCTTGACGAGCTTGATCGCTCCGGTTTCGGGCAGCACGAATTCGACATTGCGAAGGTCGATCCGGCGCAGCGAATCCTCCCGCACGGCATCGAGTGCGTGGTTGATGTTTCCGAACACCGCGGCGGACAGCTTCTCCGGATCGATGAGGCCGTCCGCATTGCGCAGGCCGGCGGTCCAGTCGCCGCCTGACGGCATCGCCGCCACGACGATGCGGGCATCCGAGATCCTGGCGCTGGTCAGCCGCACATCTCCCCACAGCAGCGGGAACAGACGCACGCCGAAGCGCACGCGGCCGGCATCGGCCATCGGCTTACCGTCCGAAGTCTTCAAGCTGACGTCGCTGACCTGAAGCGCGATGAAACTCGAACCGTCGAGCGTGATGCGGGCAGGCCCGACCGCGACATTGACATCGACGCCCGCCAGTTTCTCGAGCGCCGTTTCCGCCTCGGTGCGAAGCCGGTCGGATCCGATGCCGGAGGCGCCAACCAGATAAACGAGCACGGCGGCCAGCAGCACGAAAGCGACCAGACCGGCGAACAGTCGCGACAGGATGCGAAAACCGCGTCCGATCGAAGCCTGACCGAGCGGCGGCACACGGCAGGCGGACGGAAAGGTCCCCAGGTCGGTGATCTCATCACGCCTGAACCGGATCTTCTCGTGCTGCGGTCGCTCCTGATCCACGCAATTTTCCGTTGTACGAACTCGATCGTGGACGAATCCCCGTCCGACACTATATCGGTGTGGCTTCGCGCGTAACCTCAAACAAGGGCATCGGTATGGCTGACCTCGACGTAGGCGATCTCGCGCCGCAATTCGACCTGCCGCGGGACGGCGGCGGATCAGTCAGCCTTGCCGCATCGTCCGGCAAGCCCATCGTGCTGTATTTCTATCCGCAGGACGACACAACAAGCTGCACGCAGGAGGCGATCAGCTTCTCGCAACTGAAGCCGGACTTCGAGAAGGCCGGCGCCGTGGTGATCGGCCTGTCGCCCGACCCCGTCAAGAAGCACGACAAGTTCAAGTCGAAATACAATCTCACTATCGACCTCGCCGCCGACGAGGAGCGCAAGGTGATCGAAGCCTACCATCTGTGGGTCGAGAAATCGATGTATGGCCGCAAGTATATGGGCGTCGAGCGCGCGACGTTCCTGATCGGCCGCGACGGGCGGATCGCCAGGATTTGGCGCAAGGTCCGCGTCAAGGGCCATGCGGAAGAGGTGCTCGAGGCCGTTCGCGCGCTTTGAGGTTTTGCCGGCGAGGTTGGCCCGGTTTCCCTTACAACCATACGCACGCCTGGCGGGCGTTCGCTGCGGGCAAGCCGGCCCTGCAAGCCTTTGTTAACCTTAATAATGTGTAGTCAAGCTGTCGTGGTGTCGTAAACGAAAGCTTGGTCCCGTGAACGCAACCGGTCAGTCCGCAGTCTTCGGCAGGCGTAAGGAGCCCCATACGGTCATCATCGCCCGGGGCAACGAGATCAGGCATTTCACGATCCGACCGTGGCTGGCGGCCTTTATCGGCTCGGCGCTCGCCGCCATTGCCGTCGGCTACCTCATGGCCACCTCCTATCTGGTGCTGCGCGACGATCTGATAGGCGCCACCACGGCGCGCCAGGCGCGCATGCAGCAAGCCTATGAAGATCGCATTTCGGCGCTTCGCGCCCAGGTCGACCGCATCACCAGCCGGCAGTTGCTCGACCAGCAGCTGATGGAAACCAAGGTCAGCGAACTGCTTGAACGGCAGAGCCAGCTGAGCCAGCGTCACGGCCGCCTTGGCCCGCTGCTCGAACGCGCCGAGAGCGAAGTCGGCGCAGCGCCGGCCGAAGATCCGGCAGCGGTTGCGAAGC
>NZ_RZQY01000817.1:0-2307 GCF_003998575.1 Mesorhizobium sp. M7A.F.Ca.CA.001.10.2.1
ATGTAGGGACCGGCGATCGGCACGCCCTCGCCTGTCGATGTCAGGTAGGTTCCCATGGCGCCCATGTCAGGACTCGGAACAAACGTGGGTGCCTCGTGGCCGCCTTCCGGCTCGGGGCCGCCGCCGGCTATGATCTGTTGCGCCTTCGCGATCCCTGCTTTCGCGCGAGCGTCAGCATCCGTTGCGGCTGCGTTGGGAGGCGCGGCCGGGAGCGACTTGGCAATCTCGTCCACTGCCGCGTTCTGCTGCTCGGGCGTCATCGACAGAAAGGCGTCGTCGACCTTGACCTTTTGGCCCTGGATGTTGAGCGTTGCCATCAGGGTTCAATGCTCCATTTCAAGCCGTTGCTCGTCGTGCCGGCGCCGGTCGGCTCCCCAGCCGGAGCATCGCCGCCGCCGCGACTGCTCCTGATGGCGTCGACCATCGCACGGACGCGCGCCAGCTTGTCGTTGACCGATTCCTTTGCCTCGCCCGGCTTGGGCGTCAGGATGGAGGCCTGGTTTTCCACTTCGGCCGGCGCCGCCGTGGCTCCGGACACGCTGTAGAGATAGGATGCGATTATTGTTTTCAGCGAGTTCGAAGCGCGCTGGTAGTCCGACGATTTCAGGTAATCCGCCCCGTAGTCCGATCCGTGCGGCACGGCTGAAAGCGCCTGATCCGAGAGATTAGACAAAGCGGAGAAATTATCTTCGACAATCTTCAGCTCGGGCGCGACCACTGAATACAGCTTGGCGTCTCGCTGCTGCTGCTCGTTCGGCGGCTTCGACTTCGGACCGGTCAGCGGGACGATTCCCGCATTCTGGTTGGGAACCGGGTTGGCGGCGCGCGGGCTCATCGGTGCGATCGGCGCCGGAGGTGTTTGCACGGGCGCCGGAGAGGCCGGCGGTGAAGCGGGACCAGGCGCGGCGGCGGGCGGTGCGATGGGCTGGGGAGCCTGTCCAGGCATCTGTGCGACGATGCCGGAAGGCGTCAGGAACATCATTTCTCCATTCGGGCCGGTGATGGTCTTGCCGGCCGCGATCTGGGCCGCCTGTTCCTGTGTGACCTTGTTGTTGTTTACCAGCCAGTTGAGCGCCTGGGCGTCGACTGCATTTCCCTTGAACATGTTTGCTTGGCCGCCGCCGGGCGATGCGGCGACAGCTTTCGTTTCACCTGTGCGCTTGTTGTACAGCGTGCCGTCGTCAAGCTTCTCCCAATCGGTCTGCTGACCCGTATAGACGGCCTGATGGGTCTTCGGATCGACAAGAGAACCGCCAACCTCAATGAGCTTGTCCTGGTCGGCTTGCATCTTGCGCTCGTCGAGATCGAGCCTCGCCTTTTCGGCCGGCGTCATCTGCGGATTGCGCAGCCGTTCCGTCTCGATGCGGGTTTTCTCCATGTCGAGCCGGTTCTTTTCCATCTCCATCTGCGTGGCCGGGTCGGCTGCGGCCATCTTCTGTTTCAACAGAATGCCAACCACGCCGCGCTGTTGTTCGGACAGCCGGGGATCTGTCGCCGCCTGCATGAGCTGCTGAACGGTTGGGCCACCGCCCGCAACCTGCACGCCCTGCGGGCCTGGCGCCGCACCAGGACCGCCGGCAAGCACAGCGCCCCTCTGCGGGATGCCGCCACTATCAACCGCACGCGGCGACTGGACGCCAGCTTGTTGCGGCGCGCCAGACAAGGCTTGCGCGGGTGTCTGCTGCGGTGCGGAGGCTGCGGGAGAAGCAAGGGCGTTGGCGACGGCGGTGCCTGCGGGTGCCATGCCCGAGGCTGGGTCAAGGCTCGCCACTTGCACCGGGTCCGAAGTGGAACCGCTGAACCGCGATGCGAACGAGTTGGCCTGTGCGATACGCCGCGCGGCCTCGCCGCCTGGTCGATCGTAGCCCGCGAACTTCCATGCATTGTTCATGATCTGCTGGGCTTCGGTCGGCGACTTTGCTGCGTTCAGCCGATCGATCAGCGTCGGATCTTCCTGAAGGAAGAACTGCGCTTGGAGCTGTGGCGAAGGATTGCTGGGATCGCCGCCGTTCTTGGCCGCGAATTGTCGCATCGCCTCGAAACGTGGGCCGCGCCAAGACAGGATTCCGCCTGCCGTGCCAGCCTCACCGCTTTCGCTCGGGTCCGACCAAGAACCGAAGGCGTTCTTCGGATTGAACCGGCTTTCAGCGTTCGCAGTTGACGCGACGGCGGCGAGGCCATTGGGATTGGTGACCTTGCTTTTCACCGTGTCCATGAAACCGGAATAAATGCCGTTTCCCGAAAGGTCCGGAGTTGGACCAGCCGCCCCTCCCATGCCAGAGGACGCAACATTGCCGCTTTCGGCCA
>NZ_RZQY01000818.1:0-2300 GCF_003998575.1 Mesorhizobium sp. M7A.F.Ca.CA.001.10.2.1
ACAGCATGCCGCGCCGGTTTTCCAGCTCGTCCTGCTCGATCAGCATCTCTTCCTGGCTTTCGTGGTCGTCGACCAGCCAGTCCTGCCATTCGCCGGATTCGCCTTCGCTGGCCCGGATCGGGGCGTTGAGCGAGGCGTCGCCGGACAGGCGGCGGTTCATCGACACCACTTCGGCTTCGGAAACGTTCAGCCTTGTGGCGATCTCGGTGATCTGGTCGGGCTTCAAGTCGCCGTCGTCGAGCGCCTGGATCTTGCCCTTCACCTTGCGCAGGTTGAAGAACAGGCGCTTCTGGTTGGCGGTCGTGCCCATCTTGACCAGGCTCCACGAGCGCAGGATGTACTCCTGGATCGAGGCCTTGATCCACCACATGGCGTAGGTCGCGAGGCGGAAGCCGCGCTCGGGTTCGAATTTCTTGACGGCCTGCATCAGGCCGACATTGCCTTCCGAGATCACTTCGCCGATCGGCAGGCCATAGCCGCGATAGCCCATGGCGATCTTGGCGACGAGCCTGAGGTGGCTGGTGACGAGCTTGTGCGCAGCGGAGGTGTCTTCATGCTCGGCGTAACGCTTGGCGAGCATGTACTCTTCCTGCGGCTGCAGCATGGGAAAGCGGCGGATTTCTTCCAGGTAGCGGCTGAGGCCGCCTTCGCCGGAAACGATACTGGGTAGTGACTGGGCCATGATAGCGCCCCCTCTCTATTGGAGTGATGCCCCCGAAACGCGGCGGGCATGTGACGCGAGCACCAAAAGGCTCGCCCGCGACATCAGATCTTATACAGGAACAAAACCAGAAAAGACAGGCATTTGTTCAACACGAAACAGTGTGTCACGGTGAAGTGAACAATGTCAGTCAGGTTTTTTGATGGCTTGTCGGTGACGGGTTCAGAGCTTGCGGAAGCCGCCGACGAGTTCCTCCATGTCCCTCGGTAACGGCGCCTCGAACCTCATCGTTAGATGGGTAGTGGGATGGCGAAATGCAAGGAGCCAGGCATGCAAAGCCTGCCGGGGAAATGCCTTGACCTGGCTTTTCAGCGGTTCGGGCAGCCGGTTGGCCTTGGTGCGGAAGGCTTGGCCGTAATCGGGGTCGCCGATCACCGGATGGCCGATATGCGCCATGTGGACACGGATCTGGTGGGTGCGGCCGGTCTCCAGCCGGCATTCGACCAGGCTGGCCGTGGCGAACTCCTGTTGGCTCTCGCCGAAGCGCTCCTGCACGGTGAAGTGGGTGACCGCATGGCGGGCGTCGTCGCGTCCTTCCGGCACCACGGCACGGCGCACGCGGTCGGCGGCGCGGCCGAGCGGCGCGTCGACCCTTCCGGTCGGCCTCTGCGGTATGCCCCAGACCAGCGCCAGATAGGCACGCTCCAAGTCGCCGGTCAGGCCGTGATCGGCGAAAGCCTCGGACAGTGACTTGTGGGCGCGGTCGGTCTTGGCGACGACCATGACGCCGCTGGTCTCCTTGTCGAGGCGGTGGACGATGCCCGGCCGGCGCACACCCCCGATTCCTGAAAGGCTGTCGCCGCAATGATGGATCAGCGCATTGACCAGTGTGCCGGTCCAGTTGCCCGCTCCGGGGTGCACGACAAGCCCGGCCGGCTTGTTGATGACGATCAGTTCGTCGTCCTCATAGAGTACATCGAGTGCGATGTTCTCGCCCTGCGGCTCCGCCGGCTCCGGCTCCGGCATGGTAACCGACACGCTCTCGCCCGGCGCCATCTTGCGCTTGGTCTCGTCGACGGGCTTGCCGTCGACCGAGACCGCGCCCTGCCTGATCAGCATCTGCACGCGGCTGCGTGACATGTCCGGGCCAAGGCTTGCGGCCAGCCACTGGTCGAGGCGCAGGCCGGCCGCATCCGCGCCCGCCACCAGCACTGTCGGTTCCGCCTCTATCAATTCAGGGGCCTCTTCGCTATGAGCGCTCATTGAAAAACCGTTCCGGAACTGTTTTGCCATGGCCAGCCCGATCGCCGAAGAAGACCAGGATAAGCCGCTCGACCCCGAGGTCGAAAAGGTGCGCAGGAAACTCGTCCGCTTCGTCGGGATCAATCTCGGCCTGCTGTTCCTCGCCCTTATGGTGGTGATCGGCGCCCTTGTCTACAAAGCGCGCAATGCACCGCCGGCGAACCCGCCGCTGGCCGGCGATATCCAGACACCCGCCGGCGAACCGGTCAACGGCGACATCGTGCTGCCGGTCGGCGCCACGGTGGTCAGCCAGTCGCTGTCCGGCAATCGTGTCTCGATCGACGCCGAGCTTGCCGACGGCAGCCGCACGATCTTCGTCTACGACATCACCGAGCGA
>NZ_RZQY01000819.1:0-2292 GCF_003998575.1 Mesorhizobium sp. M7A.F.Ca.CA.001.10.2.1
CGGCCACCGCCTTGTCGCCCAGGCCGACGATGTGCATGTTGACCTTGCCGGGCGCGATCATCACCTGCACGTCGACCTGCACGGCCTCGATGCCCTGGAAAGCGACCGTGCGAACCCGCGCCACCATCGTGCAACCCCAATTCAGGCTGGCCCCAGCCCCTGCGATCAGGCCAGGAATGGCCCGCCGGGAAGACAATCACACTTCCCCGGTCAAATCAAGAACATTACGGGAACGCATGACCGCTTGGGTTGCAGCGGAATTGAGCGCGGTTGCAAAAACGGAACATGGTTAAGACAAAATGAAAACGGCTTACCCGCGCTTTCCCTCGACCGCGTCCCAGAACAGGCTGGCGATGTCGGCGCCGCCGAAGCGTTTGACCTCGCGCACGCCGGTCGGCGAGGTCACGTTGATCTCGGTCATGTAGTCGCCGATCACGTCGATGCCGACCAGGATGAAGCCGCGCTCCTTCAGCGATGGGCCGATGCGGGCGCAGATCTCGCGTTCGCGCTCCGTCAGTTCGGTCTTTTCGGCGCGGCCGCCGACATGCATGTTGGAGCGGGAATCATGCTCGGCCGGCACCCGGTTGATGGCGCCAACCGGCTCGCCGTCGATCAGGATGATGCGCTTGTCGCCCTTGCGCACGTCCTTGAGATAGCGCTGTACGATGTAGGGTTCGCGGAACATCTGGCCGAACATTTCCAGCAGCGAGGCAAGGTTGCGGTCGGCCTCCAGCAGATGGAAGATGCCGGCGCCGCCATTGCCGTAGAGCGGCTTGACGATGATGTCGCCGAACTCCTTGCGGAAGGCGGCAACTTCGAGCGGATCCTTGGTGATCAGCGTGTCCGGCATCAGGTCGGCAAATTCGGTGACGAAGATCTTTTCCGGGCTGTTGCGCACCCAGGCCGGGTCGTTGACCACGAGCGTTTTCGGATGGATGCGCTCCAGGATGTGCGTGGTGGTGATGTAGTTCATGTCGAAGGGCGGATCCTGGCGCAGCAGGACCACATCCATCTCCGACAGGTCGGTACGCACCTTCTCGCCCAGCGAATAGTGGCTGCCCTTCTCGTCGCGCACCTGCATTTCCTCGATGCGGGCAAACACCTTGCCGTCGCGCAACGAGAGCCGATCCGGCGTGTAGTGGAACAGCTCATGGCCGCGCCGCTGCGCTTCCAGCGACAGCGCGAACGAGGTGTCGCCGGCGATCGACACGGTGGAGATGTGGTCCATCTGGACGGCGATTTTCAGCTTCATGGCGGGTCTCCGGCGGCTCGGATGGACGACTGTCTTGCCTGTACAGGCTCACTGCCCGTCTGCCAATCGCGACATTCCTGGGATTGGCATCCGACACCCGAATGCGCTGCTTTCATCGATCCTTCGAAACAGTCGCGGTTGCCCCTGGAAAATCGATTTCGCGATACGTTTCCTAAAGGGTTTGCTGCCAGTCTGAAAATAAATTCCGACGTCACAAAACAGGGACACCGATGCAAACTTCGTTTGGCACCGGTCAGGCAAACAGGGAGAGCACGGATCTGGCATTCACAGATCCGTTGACCGGGCTTGGCAACCATCGCCGCTTCTTCGACAAGGTCGATCGCCTGATCGCCGACCGTGCCGACGATCCCGCGCCCTTTACCGTCGGCATTCTCGACCTCGACGGCTTCAAGCCGATCAACGATCTGTTCGGCCACAAGGCCGGCGACGACATCCTGATCCAGGTGGCGATGCGGCTGCGCGCCTCGATGGACGGCCATTCCACGGTCTGCCGCATCGGTGCCGACGAATTCGCCTTTCTCTATCCCCTGGTGTTCAGCGAGGATGCAGCGGCCGAAAAGTCGCGCATGCTGATCGAGATCCTGTCGGCGCCCTATGATGTCGGCGAACGCACCGCCAGGCTTTCGGCCTCGGTCGGCTGCTCGCTGTTCTATTCGGGCGACGAGACCACGGAAATCCTCATCAATAAGGCCGAGACGGCGCTCTATCACGCCAAGCGTTCCGGCCGTGGCCGCGTCGTCGTCTACACCCGTGAGATGGAAGAGGCGGCCAAGCGCGTCACCCGCATCGAACAGGCGCTGCGCCGGGCTGTCTCGGCCGGCGAGGTGGAGCCGCATTTCCAGCCCATCGTCGACCTCAACACGCGCCGCACCATCGGCTTCGAGACGCTGGCGCGCTGGACAGATCGCGACCTCGGCTCGGTGCCGCCGACCGTCTTCATTCCCATCGCCGAGGAGCGCGGCATCATCGGCCCGTTGTCGCAGCTGGTGCTGCGCAAGGCGACCGAAGCGGCCAGAAGC
>NZ_RZQY01000081.1:0-14699 GCF_003998575.1 Mesorhizobium sp. M7A.F.Ca.CA.001.10.2.1
CGTCGGTGGCCAGGCGGCCGTAGCCGAGGCGCAGCGTGAACGCCATGTCCTCGCCGCCGGGAGCGGCCGCGGTCACGACGGTCAAGCCATGATTGAAGACGACCAGGTGCGGCGACTGATTTGAGTCCCCGGCAATCTGCGTCAGCTCGGGCATGGCGGCGGACATGAGATCCTGAGCGCTCGGCGTGTGCAGCCCCAGCTTGAAAAGCTTGTCGGTCAACGAATAGGCGTCGGTCTCGGCGTTGCGCTCGATATATTGACGCTCCTGCAGCGCGATCAGCATCCGGAAAATCTCATTCTTCGAACGGCCGAGGCCTTCCGCGATCTCCTTCATCGTCAAGGGCGCCCGCGCCTCCGCCAGCAGTTCCAGGACATCCAGACCCTTGGTCAGCGCCGGGGCCGAATAGGTCGGTTTGCCACTCTCTTTTGCGTCATCTGCCATTCGAAGAATCCCCGGTGGTCCCGCACGATAGAGACAAGAAATCGGAATTGCCATTGGTTTTATATCCAAACTTGACACCATATATAAAACTGACATGATGACGGGGACAATGAATTTCGAGGCCGACCCGATGACCGTCCAGAGACCTGCAAACACTGTCCGCGCGACCATCATTCCCCGGAACAACAGTGTTTACACGTCCGTCGATTTCGATCGCGAGGGCAAGCAGATGGGCTTCTTCCATGTGCCCCAATCGCCGCACGACGATGCCTGGGGCACGGTCCGCGTTCCGCTCGCCGTCATCAAGAACGGTGACGGTCCGACGGTCCTGATCGAGGGTGGCAACCACGGCGACGAATATGAGGGGCCGATCGCGCTCGGCGAGCTTCTGCGCGAGATCGATCCACGGGATATTGCCGGACGCATCATTGCGATTCCGGCCATCAACATTCGGGCCGTCGAGGCCGGCACCCGCACCTCCCCGGTCGACGGGTTGAATTTCAACCGCAGTTTTCCGGGCGATTTCAACGGCACGCTGACAAGCCAGATCGCGGCCTATGTGCATGACATCCTGTTTCCGAAGGCCGACTACTTCCTGGATCTCCATTCCGGCGGTTCGTCCCTGATGATCCTGCCGAGCGCGATCATCGAGCCCTCCCCGACCGCGCAGGGGCATCGCAAGAACATCAAGGCGACGCTCGCCTTCGGGGCACCGACCGTTGTCATGGTCGACAATCTCGGTGAAACCCGGACCTCGACCGCGTCCGCCAACCACCAGGGACTGATCGTCATCGGCAGCGAGATGGCCGGCGGCGGCCTTGTCAGTCCGGATGCGCTGGCCATCTGCCGCAGGGGCATCCGCAATGTGCTGAAACATGCAGGTGTCCTGAAAGGCGCGCCTGACATCGCCCCTGGCGCCAACGCGCGCGTGCTCAAGGTTCCCGGAAGCGAAGGTTATCTGCTTTCCGAGGAGGACGGTGTCTTCGAACCCTTGAGCCCGCTCGGCAGTGCCGTCAGCAAAGGCGACCTTGCCGGACGCATTCACTTCCTCCACACGCCGTCACGCGCGCCCATCGATCTCCTTCACCCCATCGACGGCATCGTTTTCGCCAAGCGTCAGCCCGGCCGCGTGCGTCCGGGGAATTGCTGCTTCGTGCTTGCCAACGAATATCCGGAGGCACTGACCGATGAGCCATGAGGACATCATGGCGGCTGCCCGGCGCATTGCCCCCTTCATACGGCGCACCCCGGTCGTCAAGCTCGACCATGCCACGGGCGCAAACCTTCAAAATGATGTCTATTTGAAACTGGAATGCCTCCAGGTGAGCGGCTCCTTCAAGATCAGGGGCGCCACGAACCGGGTTAAAACGCTCGAGCCAAGCCGGATCGAAAACGGACTGATCGCCGCATCCGGTGGCAATCACGGCCTGGCCACCGCCTATGTGGCTGCCCGGGCCGGCGTTCCCGCCACCATTTACCTGCCGAACAATGCAAGCCCGCTGAAGGCGGAAAAGCTTCGCAAATGGGGGGCTGACGTTCGCTTCGAAGGCAATGTCTGGGATGAAGCGCATGAGGCTGCATCGGCCGAGGCAAAGGCGTGCGGCGCCTTCTACATGCATCCCTTCGCCGATGCGCAGATCGTGTCCGGTCAGGGAACCGTGGCGCTGGAGATGGTCGATCAGATTCCCGATGCCGACATCTACATCGTGGCGATCGGCGGTGGCGGGCTCATCAGCGGCATGTCCGAAGTCCTGAAGCACGTCAAACCCGAAGCCAGGATCATCGGTGTCGAGCCGACCGGTTCACCGACCCTTCACGCCTCCCTGGCTGCCGGCCGTGTGGTTCGCTTGCCCGAGATAACGACGAAGGTGGCGACCATGGCCTGCGGCCGCACGGACGAAAGCATCTACGAGATCGTCGCCAAGCACGTCGACGACATTGTCCTTGTCGAGGATGCGGACATGCAGAAGGCCGCTGAATTGCTCTGGTTCGAATTCGGCATCGCCGCCGACCTCAGCGGCGCGGCATCGCTGGCCGCCTTGATGAGCGGCGCTTTCAAGCCACCGCGCGGCGCCCGCATCGCCGGGCTTGTCTGTGGCGCCGGTGTCGAGGGCCTGAATGGCTGAGGTTGAGCAAGGCCGGTCCACGCAGACGCGGCCCTGACATGAATACGGCACGAGTGCCGCGAAATACCGCCGGAATGCCTGTCACTGGGACGGTCGTCGTGCGGGACATGAAAAAGAGGCGAAGAATCGTCCTGTCGCAACAAGAGGAGAACTGAAACATGCGCATTTCCCTGAAAGCATCCATTGCTCTGCTCGCACTCGCCATCGCGACGCCCTCGCTTGCCGCGGAAAAGGTTTTGGGGCTTGCGGCAATCGACCTGCAGAACTCCTTCTTCGTCCGCATGAAGGAAGCGGGCGACGTGGCTGCCGCCGACTATGGGGTGAAATCCACTTGGCAGAGCGCCGAGGGCAGTCTGGAAAAACAGGTCAGCATCATCGAGAATTTCATCAATCAGGGCGTCAGCGCGATCCTGATCGATCCGATCGACAAGAACGCGGTCATTCCGGTCATCCAGAAAGCCACCGCCGCCGGCATTCCGGTGATCACCATGGGCAACAAGGTCGAGGCCGGCTCGAACTATTCGACGCTCTATCCGGACTACGACAACATGTCGATGGTTGCCCGCGCGCTCGGCAAGTCGCTTGGCGGCAAGGGCGAAGTCGCCCTGCTTGTCGGTTCGCGTGGCAACTTCGTGTCCGACACGCGCGAAAAAGGCTTTGTCGAAACCCTGAAAAAGGAGTTTCCGGACATCAAGGTTGTCGGCATCGAGCCGACCGGCTGGGACGCAGCCAAGGCAACCAATGCCGCCCAGACCTGGCTCACCACCTATCCGGATCTGAAGGCCATCGGCTGCATCTCCGACAGCCTTTGCCTGGCCGCCGATTCCGTTGCCAGCTCGATGGGAACCCAGTTGCTCTACGGCGGCTATGACGGCGACGCCGAGATGAAGCCGCTGATCGACGACGGCAAGATGGTGATGGACGTGCTGACCGGCGCCTATCGTGTCGGCTACTGGAACATCGCCGTTGCCGCTCGTCTGGCCAACGGCGAAAAGCTGCCGCAGGATCTCTACATGCCGACCTATTTCGTGACCTCGGATGCGACGGCCGCGAAGCTCAAGGCGGATGGCCTCACCTTCGAATACATCAACACCGACAAAGAGGCGGTGGAAGCCAAGAACTATACCGAGCAACTCGGTCCCAAGGTTCCGGCGACCGCCATGACCCTGGCAAAGTAACAGCCTAAAAGCGGCTCAAGCGCCGGATGACGTATCATCCGGCGTCCCCTTTTCCTGACGATCGCCGTCGCCGCTCCGTGGTGACCGCGCATGATGCTCGATAAGAGGACCGACCCATGTTCCAGTCCTGGACCTCTCCGTTACTGCGGCGCAACGAACCGGTTCTCATCGCGGTGCTACTGGTCGCCATCGCCGTCTTCGGCTGGATCGATCCGCGTTTTCTGTCGACCGGCAATCTTGTCAGCATCGCGCAGCAGAGTGCGGTCATCGCCCTCATCTCCTTTGCCATGACGGCCGTGATCATCGCGCGCGGCATTGATATTTCCGTCGGCAGCAATCTTGCCTGCTCCGGCATCGCAGCGGGTCTTGCCTACACGGCAACCGGCTCGGCGAGCTTGAGCCTTCTCGCCGCGATCGGTGGCGGTGCCGCAATCGGTCTGCTCAATGGAACGCTGATCGGCTTTGCCGGCATCTCCCCATTCATCGCAACGCTCGCCACCATGGCGTTTGCGCGCGGCCTGGCGCTCAGCCTCTCCGGCGCATCCAGCATCGCGATCGCCGATCCGGTCCTGCTTTTCGCGGGACGCGAGACGATCGGCCTCCTGCCGGTCTCCGTCATCATCGCCGCCATCTGCCTGGGCCTCTGGTGGTTCGTGCTCAATCGCACGGTGTACGGGCGCTGGATCTATGCGGTCGGCGGCAATGCGGGCGCGGCGCGGGCCTCACTGGTTCCCGTCGACCTCGTGCGCATTTCCGTCTATCTGATTGCCGGCGCAACGGCCGGGCTCGGCGCGATACTCACCATCGGCCGCCTTGGTTCGGCACAGCCGCTTGCCGGCACCGGGCTCGAATTTACAGCCATTACAGCCGCGATCATCGGCGGCACGAAACTGTCCGGCGGCCAGGGCTCCATCTGGGGAACGGCGATCGGGGCGCTGCTGCTGGGCGTCATCAACACCGGCCTGTCCTTCCTGCAGGTGCCGCAGATCCTGATCTATTTCGTGACCGCGAGCCTCATTCTGGTGGCAGTTCTCACCAGCCAGCCGGAGAGTGTCGCCGCCCTGTTCAAGACCGGTGGCCGCAAGTCCACCCCGTCGCCCCGCAACATCGCCGCAACACCGGTCGGCAAACACAGCATCGCCTTGCGCGGGCTTGGCAAGTCTTTTCCGGGCGTCAAGGCACTCGATGGTGTCAGCTTTGCCGTCTCGGCCGGTGAGGTGGTGGGACTTGCCGGCGAGAACGGGGCCGGGAAATCGACGCTGGTGAAGTGCATTTCCGGTCTGCATCGCCCGGACGAGGGTGAGATCATGATCGACGGCAACGCCGTCCAGTTCCACTCCCCCAGCGACGCCAAGGGCATCAGCGTCATCCATCAGCATTTCAGCCTTTCGCCGGACCTGACGGTGGCCGAGAATCTCTTCATCGGCCGCGAACCGCATACCCGCCTGGGATTTCTCGACCGGGCCCGGATGCGGCGCGATGCGAAATCCATCATGGACGAGCTGTCGCTCGATATCGACATTGGCGCGGAGCTGCGAACGCTTTCCGTCGGGCACCGGCAGATGGTGGAAATTGCCCGTGCCGTTCTGTCCGATGCCTGGTTCTTCATCATGGACGAGCCGACCAGCGCGCTCTCCAACCGCGAGCGCGATCAGCTCTACGACCTGATCGACAGGCTGAGAGCTCGCGGCGCCGGCATCCTCTACATCTCCCACAAGATGGAAGAGATCTTCAGCCAGTGCGACCGCGTCGTCGTTCTGCGTGACGGGCGCTTCATCGGCGAGCGCCAGACCCGCCAGACCAGCGAGGCCGAGATCGTCTCGATGATGGTCGGGCGCGATGTCGGCGACATCTTCCCCTATCTCGAAGCGCAAGTCGGCGAAACCGCGATCGAAATCAGCAACATCTCCGATGGCAAGCTCTTGAAGTCGGCCACGCTCAGCGTGTGCAGGGGCGAAATCGTCGCGCTCGCCGGCCTGATGGGAAGCGGCCGCTCCGAGGTGCTCAGGCTGATTGCCGGCCTCGAGACCATGCATGGCGGCACGCTCAGAATTTTCGGCGGGCAGCAGACCGGCGGCGACACCAAGGCCGCCAATCGCGCCGGCATCGTCTACATACCCGAAGACCGGCACCTGGAAGGATTCGTCGGCACGATGTCGATCAGGGACAACCTGTCCCTCGCCTGGATTCGCGACAACAGTCACTTCGGCCTGCTGAGACCTCGCCGCATCCTGGCACTCGCCCGCGATCTCATCGGCTCACTCGGCGTGCGGCCGGCCCAGCCCGACAAAATGACCATCGAGCTTTCGGGCGGCAATCAGCAGAAGGTCGTCATCGGCAAATGGCTTGCCACCAAACCGAAGATCATCCTGCTCGACGAGCCGACACGCGGCGTCGACGTCGGCGCGAAGTCCGAACTCCATCACCTGATCGCAAGATTGAAGGCCGAGGGCGCGGCGATCCTCATGGTGTCGAGCGAGTTGCCCGAGGTTCTCGGCGTTGCCGACCGCATCGTCGTCATGCGCGAAGGCCACTCTGTCGGCACGCTGGCTCGTGGGGCGACGGAAGAAGACGTGATGACGCTGGCCTTCGGTGATCGCACGATCACACCGCCAGCCTGCGCACCCCGGCCAGCATTCAACCTTGCACCATGCCTGTAAGGAGAACCCTTTGAGCAAACTGAAGATCGCCATTGTCGGTGCCGGCTACATGGGCCTCCTGCATGCGCAGGTGGTTGCCGCGAGCCCTGTCGCGGAACTGTCGGCATTCGTTGATCCGAATGCTGCCACGGGGAGCAAGGCCGCGTCCGATTTCGGTGCCCGGCATTTCCGCGATGCCGCCACGATATAGGCGTCGGCGGCACCCGACACGCTGCATGAAGACGTCTGCCGCACGCTGCTCGATGCCGGCAAGCCGGTGCTGCTCGAAAAACCGATGGCTCACGATCTTTCCGCTGCCAAGGCGATTGCTAGAGCGGCGGAGAGAAACGGCGCGCGCCTGTTGGTCGGCCACATCCTGCGGTTCGACCCGCGCTATTGCGAGGCCGCGGCAGCGGTGAAATCCGGGCGGATCGGCGAGCCGATCCACGGCAGCAGCGGCCGTTTCACCAATCGCGAAGTCGGTCTTCGCATGAACGGAAACTCGAGCGTCTGCTTCTACCTCGGCGTGCACGACGTCGATGCGCTGCAATGGATCTCAGGTTCGGACATCATCGCCGTCTACTCTCGGCCCGTCGCCAAGCTCATGCCTTCGCTCGGAGTTCGATCCGAAGACGCGATCTTCTCCACCGTCGAGCTGTCGAACGGAATGAGCGGACAGCTCTATTTCGGCTGGACGCTGCCACCGACCGTTCCGACCGGCATCTGGGCACGCACGGAAATCATCGGCACGGAAGGCATGATCGACCTCGACGTGCGCGACCACGGTCTACGCATCCTGTCGCGTGGACAGTGGTCGCAACCCGACGCCCTGCACTGGCCGACCGTCAATGGCCGTATCACCGGGGATCTCTTCGAGGAGGTCCACCATTTCATTTCGGCGGTTCGCGACGACACCCCTTTCGTGATGCCGGTCGGCGACGCCCTGCGCGCCGTCGCCGTCAATGATGCCATCCTGCGCAGCGTCAAATCAGGCCTGCGCGAACCGGTCGAAGATTGGCACATCCGATGAGAGGATCCTCATGACCCGCCAACAGAACATCTGGTGCAGGCGCTTTCTCGACCTCTCGCCATTGATCCTGCTGGTCATCCTGCTGGCGATCTTCGCGCTCATCGACGCCCGCATCGTTTCAACCGCCAGCCTCATCAACATCGTCGCCCAGGCGACCCCGATCGCCATCCTGGCGCTTGGGGCTCTAATCGTTCTGCTGACGGCGGGCATCGACCTGTCCGCCGGCGTCGGCGTCGCCTTCTGCGCCGTCTTCATCGCCAGCCTGATCGACGGCGGCGCCAGCCTGCCGCTTGCCCTGCTCGTCGGCTTTGCCGTGATGGTGGTGATCGGCCTCGCGAACGGCGCCGTTATCGCACTGTTGAAGATACCGCCCTTCGTGACGACACTGGCCACAATGGTCGCGCTGCAGGGCGCAACGCTTGCGGTTGCCTCCAAAGGCGTCCTGATGCTGAAGGATCCGACGCTTCGCGCGGTCGGCATCGAGCGCAGCTTCGGCATTCCCAATGTCATCTTCGCAACACTGCTGATCGTCGCCGTAGCAGCAATCCTGATGCGGCACAGCCGTTTCGGGCTGCGTACCTATGCGCTCGGGTCGGATGCCGGAGCCGCGGAACTTGCCGGCATCCCGGTGACGAAACACACGATCCTCGTCTATTGCGCCTCCAGTATCTTCGTCTTCCTGACGGCTGTGATCATGATCAGCCGGGTGCCTGTCGTGACGCCCAATATCGGCGGTACCTCGCTGCTTCTGGACGCGATCGCCGCTGCCGTGCTCGGCGGCACCAGTATCTTCGGCGGACGGGGAACGGTGTGGGGCGCGGTCGTCGGCGCCCTGATCGTCAGCCTGCTGACGACGGCGCTTCGGGTGTTCGGCACGGACCCGTCCAGCCTCGAACTCTACAAGGGGGCAATCATCATGGTCGCTCTCCTGGCCGATTCCGGCATGACCTACGCCAAGGCCCGGCTTGTCGAGGCAGCACGATGAGCGAGCCAGTTCCGGCATTGCCGATCCCGCCTGGGTCCAGCTTTGCGCTGATGACCTCGCCGGATACGGAAAGACACGCGACAGCCGGCGTGCATAAACCCGTCGTCATTCTGCCGCTCGGCGCTGTCGAGCAACATGGCCCCCATCTGCCGCTCGGCGTCGATTGCTGGCTTGCGGAAGCGGTTGCGCTCGCCGCGGCGGAAGGACAGGCCTCCATGCGTGTCGCCGAACCTTTCGCCTATGGCTCGTCCGAGCATCATCGCTCCTTCTCCGGCACCATGAGCCTCAGCCCGCAGACCTTCATCGCCGTTCTCGTCGATCTCTGCACCTGCCTTGCCGAAGACGGCTTCCTGCCGGTCATGCTGAACGGCCATGGCGGAAACCGCGCCGCGATCCAGGTGGCGATCACCACCCTTGGCCAGCGTGGCATCGTCACCGCGGGTTTCTCGTATTTCGATCTCATCGCCGACGTGGCGGCGGAGGCCCTGCCCGATGCCGCTACAGGCACCGGTCACGCTTGCGCGCTTGAAACCTCGTTGATGATGCATGTGCTTGGCGACAGCGTTCGCCGCGATCTCATCCCGCCGGGCGGCACCCCGCCATCCTGGCCGGATCCTCACCTTTACGCCGCGCCGGCCGTCACCGTCTGGCGCCGTTTCGAAGCCATCCGCGGCAACGGCGTCATCGGTACGCCGTCGCAGGCGGGCGCGGAGGCCGGCAGCAGACTTTTCATCGCAGCCGTGGAACGCAGCCGCGCCGCCATTTTGAACATCCAATCCGAATTCGGCCAAAGGAACGCATGATGACAGTCCATTTCAAATCTTCTCTCGAAGGCCCCAACCTGCGCGGCATGGCGATCGTCTCGGAGCCGGAAGCAGCCGCCCGCATCGGCATCAACCGTATCGGCGGCGAGTGGATTGCCGGCAGCTCCGGCAAGTTCCTGAAAATCGACAGTCCGTCGACGGGCGAGCACCTCGGCTATCTCTCACTTTCCACCCGCGCCGATGTCGGCCGCGCGGTGAAAGCCGCCGAAGGCGCACGCGAGGCCATGCGCAAGATGGGAACCTTCGCACGCGCTCAACTGTGCATGCGCATCGCCGACGCGATCGACAGGCGCGCCGAGGAACTCGCGCGCCTGCTCTGCCTGGAACAGGGTAAACCCTTCCACAGCGAGGCAAAGGCCGAAGCATCGGCGGCAGCTCTCGGTTTCCGCAATGCGGCAGAGCAGATGAAGTGGCTGGAGACGGCGGCGTTTCCGCTTGCCGATGCCAACAAGCGCGCCTTCAGCTTCCTGCAGCCGAAGGGTGTCTTTGCCATCATCACACCTTGGAATTTCCCGCTCGCCCTGCCCTGCCTCTATTATCTCGGACCGGCCATCGCAACGGGCAACACCGTCGTCTGGGTGCCGGCGCCGACGACGTCGCTGATTGCCACGGCACTTGTCGAATGCTTCATCGAGGCGGGCCTGCCGGACGGCGCCATCAATCTCGTTCTGGGTGACGGTGCGGAGGTGGGCGACGAGGCGGTCGTTCATCCGGGCACCCATGCCATCGGCTTCACCGGCAGTTCTGTCACAGGCGCGACGATCGCCCGGCGTGGAGCGGGCAAGCCGCTTCTGCTCGAAATGGGCGGCAACGGTCCGACCATCGTGCTGGCCGATGCCGATATCGACATGGCCGCCGCCCAGGTCGGGGCCGGCTGCTTTGCCAATGCCGGGCAGATCTGCACGGCCACCGAACGCGTGCTGGTGCATAAATCCGTCCATGACCGTTTCATCGAAGGTCTCGTGAAAGCGGCCGCGCAGGTGAAAATGGGCGACCCTTTCGATCCCGCGACGACGATGGGTCCGATCAACAATGCGGTGGCCGTCGACAAGGTACTCAGCCACATCGCGGACGCCCGCGCGCGTGGCGCCGAGATCGTTACCGGCGGCAATGTGGCGTCGGGTTTTGCCACCAATCTCTATTTCGAGCCGTCGATCGTCACAGGACTGACCCGGGAAAGCCTGCTCAATGTCGAGGAATCCTTCGGGCCGATCGCACCCGTGCTGACCTTCGAGACCGACGAGGAGGCGATGGAACTTGCGGCGTCCAGCCCCTACGGTCTGTCGGCCGCGGTCTTCACCAGCACCATCAAGAACGCCTTTGCCTTTGCTGAAAGCCTGAAGGTCGGCATCGTCAACATCAACGAGATGAGCTGCTATTGGGAGCCGCATATTCCTGCCGGCGGCGCCGCCGGGACGCAGAGCGGCCTCGGCCGCACCGGGGGCCGGCACACGCTGATGGAAATGTGCGACCTGAAGACGATTACCGTGGATATCACCCGCTGACTCCAAGGCCCGCGCCTTGTGCGCGGGCTTGCCCTCGAGCTGTCAGATGGACCGGCGCAGGCTGTCGGCCATTTTTTCGCCAATCATGATCGAGGTGAGATTGGTGTTTGCCTGGCAATCGAGCGGCATGATCGACGCATCGATAACCCGCAGTCCTTCCAAACCGTAGACCCGGCATTCCGGATCGACCACGGCCTCGCCGAGCCTTCCCATGCAACAGCCTCCGATCCCATGCTGCGCATCGGAAGACTGCGCCAGCAGGAAATTGTCGACCTCCTCGTCGCTTGCCGTTTCGAGCCATGACAAAGGCAGATCGGAATCCCCCAGCAGGACGCGCTCGGCGATCGCCTGGATCGGCGCCTGCCGGGCAATCTCGCCAAGGTGGCGATAGGCGATACGCATGCGCTGGAGATCCATTGGATCGTCCAGCATGTTCTCTTCCACGAGCGGCTGGTCGAAAGGGTTGGCGGAACGCAGTTGCACGGTGCCGCGGCTCTTGGCCTCCATCAGGATCAGATTGACCATGGCCTCGCCGAACTGGGCGCTGTCGGACTCCACGCCGATGCCGCCATGGTTCATGGCGACGTAGAGAATGTCGTCGCGCTCAGCGCCCGGCACGCCCGAACTCATCCGCACACAGCAGTTGGTATGCCGCGCGTCGAGATCGGTCGCCTTGAATCCCGGCTTCAGCTTCAGTTCGATGCGGCAATAAGGATGGTCGAAGAAACCTTCGCCGACCGGCAGGTCGGCAAGCACCTCGATGTCCTTTCGTTTCAAGAGAGCCGCAGGGCCGATGCCCGAGCGCTGCAGGATGACCGGAGAGTGGATGGCGCCGGCCGAGACGATGACCAGCGGCGCCTCGAATTTGCGAACCTGCCCGGCCACGATGGCCAAAACGCCGATCGCTTTCCTGCCATCGAAAAGCACCTTGTCCACCGTCGCCTGCCCGATGATGGTAAGGTTCGGCCGGTCGCGGGCAGCTTCCAGATAGCCGTCATTGACCGACACGCGCTTGCCGGCTCGACTGTTGATGGGATAGGTGCAAGCCCCTTCGGCATCCGGAGCATTGAGATCGTCATGCCAGGGATGGCCGAGAGCCATCGCGCTTTGGCGCATGGCCTTGTCGACGCTGCCCCAGCTTTCGACAGGCGCGCGGTAGATCGGAATCGGGCCGCCGCTGCCGTGAAAATTGGCCGCGATCGGGTCATCCTCCAGGCGGCAGAAGAAGGGCAGCACGTCGGCTCCCGACCAGCCCTTGCATCCGATTTCCTCCCAGCGGTCGAATGCATGGAGCACACCGCGAATGGCAATCTGCCCATTGACGGCCGTCGAACCGCCAAGCCCCTTGCCGCGCCAGTAGACCCGGTGTTCCTGCCGCTTCGTGCGACGAGCCATCAGGTCGGGATACATGTATTGTTGCTGAAAATGGTCGGGAAGCAGCAGGTTGAAGGGATTTGGGCTCGCCATCTCGGCAGGTTGCTCGCCGCTCCGGTAGTCCGGCCCCGCTTCCAGCAAAAGCACGTTCGTGGCAGCATCTTCGGTTAGCCGGGCAGCAAGAACAGCTCCGGCTGCGCCGGCTCCGATAACGATGACATCAAAGGGCATGCCGCACTCCCTACATCCGATCAATGCACGGCTGACTCGACCGCGACATCATGTTGATTTCATTTGGGCACGATCATCTGCTGGCATTCAGGCTCAGCGATGTACGCCGGAACCAACCACCTTAGCCGCGCTGCACGACTGCAAGATCATCATGATTTGTTTTATATGTAAATATGATTTCGTATATGAACTCCCATCTACTCCATATGGCGTGCTGCCCCTTCCGAGTCGCGCCCAGGGAACAACTGCTTCCATGGAAAGTTAGTCCATGGCTACACCGCCGGTGAGCTTTCATGACAATCCAAGGGAGACAAATCATGGCGACTGCAAAAAGAGCGACGACAAAAGGACTGGAGGCTTTGTTCCTCGATGGGCTGAAGGACATTTACTACGCTGAAAAGAAGATACTCAAAGCCTTGCCGAAGATGGCAAAGGGCGCCGAATCCGAGGAGGTGGCCGCGGCCTTTGAGAAACATCGCATGGAAACCGAAGGCCAGGTCGATCGGCTCGAGCAAGTGTTCGAACTTATGGACAAACCGGCCCGCGGCAAGACCTGTCCGGCGATCGACGGCATTCTTGAGGAAGGGTCGGAAATTCTCGACGAATACAAGGGTGACCCGGCGCTGGATGCAGGACTGGTCGGCGCGGCACAGGCCGTCGAGCACTATGAAATCGCGCGCTATGGCACGTTGGTCGCGTGGGCTGAACAGCTTGGCAAGAGCGACGTGGTCAAGCTCCTCAACGAGACATTGAAAGAGGAGGTCGCGACGGACGAAGCGCTTTCCGGGCTGGGCGAAGGCGGTGTCAATGAGCGCGCCCTGCAGCAAGCTGCCTGACTGGGCGTCGTCGCCCCGGCGCCAAGCCGCCGGGCGACTTCGCGACCCGGCCTCGCGCCCTCTTCGTCGGTACCCTTCAGATGCAATCAGACCCACCCCGATACTTCGGGGTGGGTCTGCTGAAATCACACGCGATCAGCGGTTTTTGTGGCTTTGTTCGCCAGCTTTCACATGCTGTTCGTGGGTTCCACCACGCATGCCGGATCCATCGCCCTGCTGCCGTTGACCACCACCAGAGGCCTGCTGTTGCTGACGGTTTTTGTTGTCGGCGTTCTTGTGGCTCTGCTGGCCTGCCTTCACGTGCTGTTCGTGGCTACCACCTTGATTAGGCATTGTTCTTCTCCTTCACAATCGGCGAGGCGACAACCGCCTCGATTGCCTAAGACGAGTCAGGCGCGAACGTTCCCTCACGTAATATTTTGTGAAAACCATCAGACAAAGCCCACGGCGTTCGAAGGCGCCCGAGATGGATGCCGGATTTATTTCTGGCGTTGGCAACGAGTTCATCTTGGCCGTGACCGACGTTGCCGGCGGATCTCATGCCTGTGCCCACCAGGAGGAAAAATGCATGTCATTCCGATCCGAGAGATTTACAACCACTTTGACCTATAGCGACGATGAAAGAGCGCAGGCCGCCGCAGCGCTCTATCAATACAACATCGCACAGACCGGGATCGACGACCGAGCTGATATCGGAGCGGAGCTTCGCGACCAGTCAGGAAAGACCTGGGGCGGGCTTTGGGGCAGGACGGAGCTTGGGCTCCTGTTTCTCGACATGTTCTTCCTGCCTGAGCAGTTGCGTGGCCAATCCTTTGGCTCACAACTTCTCACGACGATCGAGGAAGAAGCCATCCGGCGGGGCTGCAAGAAGGCCGTCGTGGAGACGAGCAGTTTCCAGGCGCCGCTATTCTACATGCAGCACGGGTTCGAGGAATTCGGCAAAGTCGAATTCGGGATCCCTGGACATGCCCGAGTCTTCCTTCGGAAAGATCTGCTGTAAGTCTTGGGACAGGGCGCACGGATGGCCATCGGCTAGTTGTTTCAAACGCCAGATGCTCTGGAACAAATCGACGAGTGCGGAGTTAAACGCGTCGCGACGCGCAGTCTTGCAGCGACGTGTCGAATAGAGTGCATCCCGCTGGAGAGGCATGTGCGTACTGGACATTTCAGAAAGCCGATTATCATTCAACCTGGCCGGATAGACCGCGACAGGGTTGTGGTTTCGGTGTCGGACGCAGCCGAAGTGCTGCTGCGGGACTGGCCAAAGCCGACATCCGAGAGGCGTCTTGCCGCGATCAGAGCGTGCCTTGCCGTCATGCGAGGCGAAAAGCCTACAAGGACCGCACGACAGGCGTTCATCGTTGCGGCCAAGGACGCCAAGATTCTGCTGAGCGAGCAAGTCTGACCGTGGTGGGTCGCCTCGCCGGTGCCTGCAAGTGCGACTCTGCCGAGATTGGTTCGAAAGGGAGAAATCATGATCAAGGTTTCAAGTCCCACGCCTGCCGCGGCCAGAAGCGAAGTTCAGGCAG
>NZ_RZQY01000820.1:0-2290 GCF_003998575.1 Mesorhizobium sp. M7A.F.Ca.CA.001.10.2.1
AAGCGATCATGCCTTTGTATTTGCCACCTATCTTGGAACCCGAACGGGCAATGCCGCCCGGAAACGGCACGATGGCGCCAGGCACCATGCCGATCGCAGCGACCGCGGCCTCGGCAGCGGCCAAAGCGTTGGCGCTGTTTTGCGCCATGACAAAGAAATTGCCGCCACCGACAGCTTCCTTCGTCAGTCCGGTCGTTGCTTCGCACAGGAACTCGCCATCCATGACGGGAATACGCCAGAAATGCCTGTCGCCGATCTTCTTGGAGATTTGCCAGCCGTCGCCGAAATAACGCAGCGCCGAACCGAGCTTGAGCTCGGCGCTGCCTTGCAGCCCGGCAAAGCAGGCGGAACCCGGCGAGGTCAAAACGCACTGGCCGACACGATTGAGCAGTTGCTTCTGCAATTCGTCCGTTCCCATCGCGAAGATCATGACGCGGCAGCCCGGCCGGCCATCCGGTGTGGCCGAGGGCGGCAGGTCGATCTCGATTGCCGCTTCGCAGCCGCAACCGATCACCGAGGTGGCGAATCCGGTCATCGTGATCGCCGCCTGGCGAGCCCATTTCCGGCTCGGCGCGGTGATGACGATGGCGGTTGCGCGCATGCCGAAGGCTTCCGCGAAGGTATCGTCGATCGTCATCCCATTGACGCTCATGTTCGGCATGGCACCTCGCCGAATGGCTGTTCGCGCGCAATCGCGGAATCCGGAAAATTGAACCAGTCCAGCGACAGGCCGTAGCGCTGCTGGTGATAGTCCTCGAGCCGTCGCACCATTGCCTTGTCGACAGGCGGCTTGAGCCTCAATGCCTTGCCCCAGCGGTAATGGATGATTTCCCCATCTTGCACGACGAGATCGCCATCCTTGAAAACATACGCCGCCTGTCCGAGCATTTTCGCGATACTGCGGTCCCTGCGATAGACAGCGATGTCGGCTATTGCACCGGCGCCGAGATGGCCTCGATCCGTCAAGCCGAGCAGCTTGGCCGGCGCCGCGCGCGTCATGATGGCGATTTCCTCGAACGTGTATTCGCGGTCGATTGCGGCCAGGGTAGAGAGCGCCAGGGCGGATCGTGAAAGTCCAGCGGTCATTTCGGCGCGCGCTTCCCGGCTCATCAGCAGTTCGAACAGCGCCGGATAAGCCGTAAAAGGTGCACCGTTGGGATGATCGGTGGTGAAGAACACACGCCAGGGATCGTCGATCAGGAGAAAAAGCTCGAGCCCGATCGCCCACTGCATCGTGCCGTAGAAGTCCTTGCCATAACTGTAGGGCACGATGCCGCCGCCATTGCCGTCACCATCATGAATGACGGTCTTTTTCGGGTGCGCGCTGCCACGCGCCGAAAACTGCCGCATGACGTCGGAGGAGACCGTGACCGTCTGGCCGAACATGACCTGGCCGATATCGATGGTGACTTCCGGCGTCGCGTTGACCAGTTCGGCAAGCCGTGCGGCGGCGGAAGAAAACCCGCGTTTTCCTTCCGTGCCATAGCCATAGAACTGGAGGTGGGCGAGATGCAGCGGCAGCCCATCCGCCGCTGCGATCGTCGCAGCCGCCGTATCCGCCGATCCGGGGCTGCCCAGATTGTTGCAATGGACATGCAGGGGATGCGGCAGGCCAAGACTGTCGACGGCGGCCTGCAGCGTCTTGACGATCTTGCGCGAACTGACGCCATAGGAAGGCACGACATCGTCCAGCGAGAAGGTGCGGACGTTCTCCTTGAAGGCGGCCGCCGCACCGGCGTTGATCACCTTGACCCCAAGCGCTCGCGTCGAAGCGACCGTCCAGGCGACATAGTCCTCGATCCTCGTCGAGGGGGCGTCGTCGCGGATCATCGACAACAGGAAATCGTCATTGCCGAGAATGGCGAGGGTTGCCTTGTCGATGATCGGGATGTCAGCCAGTTCGAGATGCGTGTGAAGCGCCGCTCCCGGCGACATCGCCGGCTCGACCACCGTCGTAAAGCCCATCTTGGCGTAGAGGCAGCCGGTCTGGAACGTCGACCAGCCGGCATTGGAGAGCGGCGTCATTGCCGGCCGCGCCTGATGGGCGGCATGCTGTTCGGGCAAGAGCAGCCGCGCGGTGTTCACATTGCCGCCGCCAATGTGGGAGTGGATGTCGATGGCGCCAGCCATCACGATGCAGCCGCTGGCTTCGATGATCCGGTCGGCCGCCCCTCCCGCCGGCGCCGAAACGATCTTGTCGTCCTTGACCCAAAGGTCGCCCTTGCCGAGACGGCCGTTGACGGGATCGATGATGTCGCCGCCGGCGATTTTCGTCAGCATGGCAGTGGCT
>NZ_RZQY01000821.1:0-2287 GCF_003998575.1 Mesorhizobium sp. M7A.F.Ca.CA.001.10.2.1
TCGCTGGCCTTCATCCTCGGCGTGTTGCCGCTGGCGATTGCCAGCGGTGCGGGCTCGGGTGCGCAGAACTCCGTCGGCATCGGCGTGATGGGCGGGATGATCGCAGCGACGGTGATCGGTGTCTTCCTGGTGCCGCTGCTGTTCGTCACCGTGCGGCGCATCTTCAAGGGCAGGGCGGCCAAACCAGATACGGGCGAGACGCCGGTGACGGCCAACCAGCAATAAGGACAACTTCACATGACAGGTTTGGAACGTGGCTCGGTGGCCGCGAGGCGGCTTCTTGCGCCTATGATTACCGCTGTCCTGCTCGCGGGATGCGTCGTCGGTCCGGATTATCAGACGCCCATATTGGCGATGCCAGCAAGCTGGAGCGGCCACAAGCCGACAAAGCCTGCCCAGCCGGCGCAACTGTCAAAATGGTGGCAGCGGCTGCGCGATCCCGAGCTGAACACGCTTGTCGAGGAAGCGGTTGCCGGCAATCTCGATGTCGCCACCGCCAAGGCAAAAATCCGCGAGGCGCGCGCCAGCTACCGCCAGAGTGCCGGCACGTTGCTGCCGTCGGTCGACGGCTCCGGCTCGGCCACCCGCAACAAGTCAGCCGAGACCACATCAGGCTCTGACGCCACCTACAGCGAGTACCAGGCCGGCTTCGATGCAAGCTGGGAACTCGACCTGTTCGGCGCCAACCGCAGAGGCGTCGAGGCCGCGCGCTACGGGCTGGACGCCTCGCAGGAGGAACTGCGCTCGACGCTTCTTACCCTGGTCGGCGATGTCGCTTCCTATTATACCCAGGCGCGCGGCTACCAGGCCCGCATCGCGCTCGCCCGGCGCTCGGCCGCGTCGCAAAGGCAGACCGCCGAACTTACCCGCACCATGGCGCAGGCGGGCACGGCGACCGCCGCCGATGTCGCCAAGGCGATGGGGCAGGCAGCGAGCACCGAAGCCGCGGTGCCGACGCTGGAGGCAAGCTATGCCCAGGCCGTGCATCGTCTCGCCGTGCTGGCCGGCCGGCCGCCTGCCTCGCTCAGCGAGCGGCTGAAGCGGGTCGCCCCGATCCCTGCACCACGCCTGCCGATGCCCACCGGAATTCCCGCCGACCTCTTGCTTTCGCGACCCGATTTGCGCATGGCGGAACGCCAATATGCGCAATACACCGCCAAGATCGGCCAGGCAGAGGCCGCCCGCTATCCCTCGGTCAGCCTGACGGGAGACATCAGCACGGCGGCGCTGAAGCTTGGCGATCTCGGCAAGAATTCGTCGATCGGCTGGTCGTTCGGGCCGACGCTCAGCGTGCCCTTGTTCAATGCCGGTCAATTGCAGGCGGCCGTCGAGGTCGCCAAGGCGCAGCGCGATCAATATTTCATCGCATACCGGTCTTCGGTGCTGACGGCGCTCGAGGATGTCGAGAACGCGCTTGTGCTGTTGTCGCAGGAGCGCATCCGGATCGGCAAGCTCGCCTCTTCGGCGAAATCCTATGGCGATGCGGCGCGGCTCGAAGGCACGCTCTACAAGGCCGGCGAGACAAGCCTTCTCGATGTGCTCGACGCCCAGCGCTCGCTCTACTCGGCCGAGGACTCGCTGCTGCAAAGCCGCGTCCTGCTGGCGACCAACTACATCGCCCTCAACAAGGCGCTCGGTGGCGGCTGGGATGGCACGGTGGACAGTGCCAAGCCTGAGATCGTCGACGTCAAGACCGGGCCAAGGCTGGCGTCGAAGCCGGCCTCGTGAGCGGTTCCCTGGGCCTCGGTCAATTTCGACGCGGCTACGCAGATTTCGAGATTGTGCGACACACCACTTGTGACGGCGCGTGAAATGCCGCCTCGTGCTTTGGCGATGGCGGGGAGATCGCATCGCTGTTATTGATGGTGATCACACAGCACAGGCGCCGCAGATGACATCCGATACACAGAAGGCCGAAGCGGTCGGGCAGCTGCTCGAAACGCCGGACCTTGCCAGCGCGCTGGAAAGCGAACAGTTCAAGAAGTTCCTCGACCAGGTACCGATCGCCATTGCCGTCTCGGATCTCGGTTCGAAGGAGCGTGTCGTCTATGCCAATCCGGAATTCGAGAAACTGTCCGGCCTCAAGGCGGCGACGCTCGCTCGGCAACACTGGGCGGCGCTTTCCGGCACCGGCCTGCACAAGCAGAAGGACCGGCCGCTGTTCGAGGTCGTGGTCGAGGACACCGATTTCATCGGCACGTTCCGGCTGGGGCGGACAGAAGGCCAACCGGCGATCGTCGACGTCTATTCCAATGTCATCGGGGACGACAGTGGCGAGGTCTGCTTC
>NZ_RZQY01000822.1:0-2283 GCF_003998575.1 Mesorhizobium sp. M7A.F.Ca.CA.001.10.2.1
GACGATGACGCCGGCGAGCCGACCGAAGGGCGGCAGTGCGGCCCGTTCGCGCTCGGCGATCTCACGTTCGTAAAACGCCTCGGCGTCGCCGGAGACGATTGCCCGCATCACCGGATGCTCGGGCTGAAAAGTCTGCAGCAGGCCAAGGCTCTTCTTGCCGGTGCGGCCGGCGCGGCCGGTGACCTGGCTGAGCAGCTGGAACGTCCGCTCGGCGGCGCGCGGATCGCCATTGGCAAGGCCGAGGTCGGCATCGACAACGCCAACCAGGGTCATGTTGGGAAAGTTGTGGCCCTTGGCGACGAGCTGCGTGCCGATGACGATGTCGGCCTCGCCATCGGCGATCGCCTCCAGCTCCAGCCGCAGCCGCCGCACGCCGCCCATCAGGTCGGACGACAAGACGATGGTGCGCGCGTCGGGAAAATGCGTAACGACCTCCTCGGCGATCCGCTCGACGCCCGGCCCGCAGGCGACCAGATGATCGAGCGTGCCGCATTCCGGGCAGGCTTCGGGGCGGCGCTCATTGTGCCCGCAATGATGGCAGACCAACTGGCCGCGAAAACGGTGCTCGACCAGCCAGGCCGAGCAGACCGGGCAGCCGAAGCGGTGGCCGCAGACCCGGCACAGCGTCAGCGGCGCATAGCCGCGCCGGTTGAGGAACAATAGCGACTGCTCCTTCCTCTCCAGCGTCTGGCGCATCTGGTCGAGCAGCACCGGCGACAGGAAGCCGCCACGCGCCGGCGGCGCGCGCCGCATGTCGACCGCCTTCAGATGAGGAAGTGCTGCCTCGGCGAAGCGAGCGGAAAGAACGGCTCTGTTGTATTTACCTTGGCTCGCATTGACCCGGCTTTCGACCGATGGCGTCGCCGACGCCAGCACCACCGGAAAGCTGCCGATATGGCCGCGCACCACGGCCATATCACGCGCATTGTAGAAGACGCGGTCCTCTTGCTTGTAGGCAGGGTCGTGCTCCTCATCGACGACGATCAGGCCGAGCTCCTTGAACGGCAGGAACAGCGCCGAGCGCGCGCCGGCGACGACCCGCACGCCGCCTTCCGCCACTTGCCGCCAAACCCGCTCGCGCATCCGCGGCGGCAGGTCGGAATGCCATTCGCCCGGCTTGGCGCCGAAGCGCTGCTGGAAGCGCTCGAGAAAGGCATGCGTCAGCGCGATTTCCGGCAGCAGGATCAGCACCTGCCTGCCCTGGTCGAGCGCAGCCGCCACCGCCTCGAAATAGACCTCGGTCTTACCGGATCCGGTGACGCCGTCGAGCAGCGCAACGTTGAACACGCCGGCTGCGACATTGGCGCGCAGCATCTGCGCCGCGTCGCTCTGGTCCGGCATCAGTTCCGGAATGGCGTAGCCGGTATCGGGCGCGGCCACCACCGGGCGCGGCGGGATCATCACAGTCTCGAACACGCCTTGCGCCCTCAGGCCGTCAATCACCGTCGATGACACGCCGGCGGCGTGAGCGAGGCCGGAGCGCGTCCAGGCAAGGCCGCCTTCGGCCGTCTCCAGCACACGCTGCCTGGCGCCCGTCATCCGGTCGGGTGCGAGGAGCGTGCGCTGCAGCCCTTCGATCCAGGGTTCGGGGTCGAAAGCCTCCGGCGCCCTGAGCAGCATGCGCGCCACCATGCCCGGAGGCGACAGCGTGTACTGCGCCACCCAGTCGACGAAACGGCGCATCGCTCGGTCGATCGGCGGGCAGTCGAAGACCTGTTCGATGGGGCGCAGCTTTTTCGCGTCGACCTTCTCGACCGCGCCATCCCAGACGATGCCGGCGACCTGCCGCGGCCCGAGCGGCACGCGCACGATCGAGCCCGGCACCACGCGCATGCCGGCCGGCACGGCATAGGTGTAGGGGCGTTCGGCGGGCATCGGCACCAGCACCGGTGCGGCTGCGACAAAGGGCGAATCTTCGATCATGAGGCGTGACCTTGCCCTGACTTTGGTCTAGATCAAAGGCCGACCCCGAATGTGCATGACATGCACATGAAAATCTTCAGGAGACCCGCCATGAAATTTTTTGTCGACACCGCCGACGTCAAGGATATCCGTGAGCTGAACGATCTGGGGCTGCTCGACGGCGTCACCACCAATCCGTCGCTGATCCTCAAATCCGGCGGCAAGATCGCCGACGTGACCAAAGAGATCTGCGACATCGTCAAGGGTCCGGTCTCGGCTGAAGTCACCGCCACTGAATATTCCGAGATGATGCAGCAGGCCAAGGTTCTGGCCAAGATCGCCGACAATGTCTGCATCAAGGTGCCGCTGACGCTGGACGGT
>NZ_RZQY01000823.1:0-2280 GCF_003998575.1 Mesorhizobium sp. M7A.F.Ca.CA.001.10.2.1
GCACGGGCTGATGCGCGTTCGCGGCTTCACGCAGGACGATGCGCACATCTTCTGCACCGAGGAGCAGCTGGCCGCGGAGTGCTTGCGCATCAACGATCTGATCCTGTCGACCTATGCTGATTTCGGTTTTGACGAAATCAGCGTCAAGCTGTCGACGCGGCCCGATAAACGCGTCGGCACCGACGAAGCCTGGGATCATGCCGAGGCGATCATGGGGAGCGTGCTGGAGACGATCAGGACACGGTCCGGCAATCGCATCAAGACCTCGATCAATCCGGGCGAGGGCGCCTTCTACGGCCCGAAATTCGAATATGTGCTCAAGGATGCCATCGGCCGCGAATGGCAGTGCGGCACGACGCAGGTCGACTTCAACCTGCCGGAACGGTTCGGCGCCTTCTATATCGGCTCCGATTCCGAGAAGAAGCAGCCTGTGATGGTGCACCGCGCGATCTGCGGCTCGATGGAGCGCTTCCTCGGCATCCTGATCGAGAACTATTCCGGCCATTTCCCGCTGTGGTTCGCGCCGCTGCAGGTGGTGGTGGCGACGATCACGTCGGATGCCGACGGCTATGCGACCGAGGTGGTGGCAAAGCTGAAGGCCGCAGGGCTGTTGGCGGAAGCGGATCTGCGCAACGAGAAGATCAACTACAAGGTCCGCGAGCACAGCCTAGCCAAGGTTCCGGTCATCCTCGTCTGCGGCAAGCGCGAGGCGGAAGAGCAGACCGTCAACATGCGCCGGCTGGGCTCGCGCGACCAGGAATCGCTTGGCCTCGACCAGGCGATCGCGCAACTGACCGAGGAAGCTGTTACACCCGACCGCCGGCGCAAACGCGCGGCTTGATTGGCATGGTTTCGACCAAATGGCGGTGGAGCGATCCACCGCCATTTTCATAGTAGGCGGTATGTCCTTCACACCTTGTCGGCGACCATCGGGTTGATTGCCAGGACGCGCTGCCTTGAAGACGCGACCACCACGCCTTGTGAAGTGGATTAGGCTCCGTAAAAAGCCGGATGATAAAGGACGACGCCTTGCCGAGCGTCAGGGCCAAAATCCAAACATTGGAAATACTCCGGCGGAACGTCTGGAAACCTCAGAGTGGGGTCGGCCTTGAACCCAAATCGGGAATAGTAGCCGGGATCGCCTAGAACCACGCATCCAGCCGCGCCAAGCGATTTTATCCGGTCAAGTCCAGCTTCTATTAGCTGAACACCGACGCCTTGCCGCTGTCGGTCAGGTCGCACTGCAACTGGCCCGAGACCGTACCAATTGACTTCGGTGCCGTCGATCTTGACTGAAGAGAAGGCGACATGACCAACGATCTCACCATCTTGTTCTGCCACCAAGGAAACCGTCAACGCGCCTCCCGCTCTCAGGGCGTCAACAATGGCTCCCTCCGTTCCAGCGCTGTATGGCGCACCGTCGAAAGCGGTGGTGACCAGCGCGCGGATTTCTGCAATGTCATGGGCGTTTTCTGGTCGTATGATCATGAGATTCGTGTAGCAAACCACCGTCGGGCCGCCAAGACGCTCTCGCCTCCGCGCCTTGACCCCATCGGGCCAGTGCCGGTGGGGGCGGAACATCGGTTACTTCATATCCCTGTCACGCCGACCTTGTAACGAGCCCTCATGCTCAAGCTGAAATTGCGCGAACGACCCTTTCCCGAGCTTTCCTATGCCAATCCGCGCCAGCCGGCGCTGACACGCTGGTTCATTCATTCGGTCGAAGGCCTGTCGGGCCGCGACCGCTACACAGCACTTTATGATTTCTGGCGCCGCCAGGTCGTGCCGACAGGCGAACGCGTGTTCAGCCGTATGCTCGAACTGATCGACGTCCGCGTGCGGACATCGGATCAGTGGCCGCCGGCACAGTTGCCGAACACGCCGCTGGTGATCGTCGCCAATCATCCGTTCGGCATTGGTGACGGCATTGCCGTGCTGTCGTTGGTCGAGCAGCTCGGACGCCCGTTCCGGGTGATAATTCACAAGGACCTGCTCAAGATCCGCGAGATGGAGCCTTACTCGCTGCCAATCGACTTTTCCGAGACCAAGGACGCGCTGAAGAACAACATGGCCGTGCGCCATGAGGCGGTGCGGCTGTTGAAGGAAGGCGTCACCATCGTGGTGTTTCCGGCCGGCGGTGTCGCCACCGCGCCGAAGGGCTTTGGCCAGGCACGCGACTTGCCGTGGAAGATGTTTCCCGCCCGTCTCGTCCAGGACGCCAGGGCGTCGGTCATCCCGATGCATTTTTCCGGGCAGAACGGCAGGCTGTTCCATCTGGTC
>NZ_RZQY01000824.1:0-2274 GCF_003998575.1 Mesorhizobium sp. M7A.F.Ca.CA.001.10.2.1
GTCTACGGGCGTGGAAGGTGGGAGATACACTTCAGGTACTCTATTTTGAGTCTGGCGACGCCAAGAGCCGGTCAGATGCTCTTCAGGTCGCCGGCGGCGACCACCGGTCCGGTCGGCTGTCCGGTCGGCGAACCGCCTGACGGCTCGAGGCTGACGGCAAGCACCGCGCCCTGGGCAAGCTTCTGCTGGGCCGCCGGCGAGACGACGATATGTGCCGTAGCACCGGTCGGAATGACGCCCATCGAGACCGGCGGGTTCTTGCCCTCGATCATCCACAGCTCGAAGTCCTTGCCGGAAGCACGCTCACCGGAGACATGCGACAGGCCGACTTCGTGATGCGCGGCGTCGTAGACGGCAAGATATCTGACGTCGCTGCCTTCGGCGGCCAGCGAAGCGACGAGGCGCGCCTGCGGCTCCTCGACCGGCGGGTTGAGGACTGGCACGGCAATGTAAATCGCCAGTGCCGCAACCGCAGCCGCGGCAAGGCCGCGCCAGAAAGCGAGGCTGGACCACAGGCCGCCGCGCGATTCGGCGGGCGTGGTCACGGCGGCAGCGTTCGCGAACAGCCGGCGGTCGACCGCGGTCTTCACCGAAACCGGCGGCTCGATTTCCGGGTAGGCGGCGGCCAGCGGTGAGAGACGGACCTCCCATCCCTCGACAAGACGAGCAAAAACCGTATCCGCATCGATGCGGCGGGCGACGATCTGGCGTTCGTCGGCATCGAGCACGCCGAGAACGTATTCGGCGGCGAGCAGGTCGTCGCCTCCACGTTCCGGTCCTGTGTCTTCTGCCAGCGTCATCTTTCCAGACATTCTCTGAGTTTCAACAGGCTGCGGCGCAGCCATGTACGCATCGTGTTCAGCGGCACGCCATGGCGCTCCGCCAGTTCGGCATAGCTCTCGCCCTTGAGATAGGCGCCCCGGACGGCGGCTGCCCGGTCCTTCTCCAACTCATCGAGACAATGGTGGATACGTTCGGATTCGTCTCCCGCCACCGCCATCGCTTCAGGCCCCGGCGCCGGATCGGCCACGTCGAGCGCGGCATCGATGTCGGCGGCAGGCCTGCGCCGCGCTCGTATGCGATCGATCGCATGATTACGCGCAATTGCCACCAGCCAGGAGATCGGGCTTAGATCGGAGACGGCAAAACGATCCGCCTTCGTCCATATCTTGACGAAGACTTCCTGTAGCGCTTCTTCCGCATCTCCCCGGTCGTTCAATACACGAAGACAGACGCCAAAAAGTTTCGCGCTGGTCTGCCGGTAAAGCAGATCGAACGCGGCCCGATCCTTCATCGAAGTCCGGACGATCAGCTTGGTGATGTCCTGCGGCGTCATCCGCGGCAAGTTAGGCGATTGCAATGTATTTGCAACGGCGGAAATAACCTTGTGCACGCCTAAGCTTTTGTGTGTCGCCAGCCGGGTCCGTCGACCGATTGCCAATGGAATCGCCACTGGCTAGCTTGCCCTCAGTGATGGGGGGAGCGCGCATGTCGGTCGAACGGATCCTTTGGGAAGAAGATGCCGCGGGCCTCGCCGATCTGGTCCGCAAGGGCGAGGTTTCGGCCGTCGAGCTGACCGACGCCGCGATTGCCCGCGCCGAGGCCACCCGTCCCGACATCAATGCCACGGCCGAACCGCTCTACGATGCCGCGCGGGCCCGCGCCAAGACCGTCGACCCTTCGCTGCCGCTGGCCGGTGTTCCCTTCGCCATCAAGGATCTCGGCATCGCCATCAGGGGCGTGCCGACGCATGGCGGCAGCCGCATTCCGGCATGGCTGGCCGATGTCAATTCGGTGCTGACCGACCGCTACATCGCTGCCGGACTTATCCCGATCGTCACCTCGACATCGCCGGAGCACGGGCTTCGATTGATGACCGAATCCAGGGCCTTCGGCATCACCCGCAATCCGTGGAACACCGGTCACACCAGCGGCGGCTCGTCGGGTGGTGCGGCTGCACTGGTCGCAGCCGGCGTAGTGCCGGTGGCACATGCCTCCGATGGCGGCGGCTCGATCCGCGTGCCTGCCGCCTGCACCGGGCTTGTCGGCCTGAAGACGTCGCGCGGCCGCACACCGCTGACGCCGCTGGTGAGCGAAAGCTGGTACGGCATGGTCGTCGACCATGCGCTCACCCGTTCGGTGCGTGATTGCGCGCTGCTGCTCGACCTCACCCATGGGTCCGATCCTCTGTCGCCCTATGCCGCGCCGCCGCCGAAAGGCACGTTCGCGGCCGCCGCGGCGCGCGACCCCGGCAAGCTCAGCCTGGCCGTGTAC
>NZ_RZQY01000825.1:0-2273 GCF_003998575.1 Mesorhizobium sp. M7A.F.Ca.CA.001.10.2.1
GAAGGGTCCACAGGCGGCCTTGCGCACGGCATTGAGGAATTTGGCGTCCTTCTCCGGCGGCGCCGGGCCGACCTCGATCTTCTTGCCGTCCGACAGCGTGAAGCTGGCGATGTCGAGCGCGTTGCCGAACGCGTGTTCCGACAGTTTTCGGGTGCCGTTGCGTGGCCGGCAGACAAAGGCCGATGCCTGGCCGATCGATTTCAGGTCCTCACCGAATTCGGCTTTCGCCGCCGGCTGGATGACATCGGCGGCAAAACGCGCCGTCGCCTCGGCCATCTTGCAATTGAGCTCGGTGCCGGGGCCGATGGCGACGGACTTTCCAAGGTTCTTCAGCACGATGGGGTATGGGATCGAACAGCCGATTTCGGGCTGGCTTTCCGCCTTGTGTTCTTCGAATTCGACGCCGAGCGTCTTCAGTCGTTCGCGGCAGGCGACTTCCTCGGCTGGCATTTTCTCGTCGGGCAGATCGGCCGAGCGCGGATCGGGCAGCATCTTCTTCTCGTCCGCGTCCGCCGGCTTTTGCGACGGCTGCGGGCCAACGTTGGGCGGCTGAGCCTCGGGCTCCGCGATGTCGGGTTTTGGTGTCGGCGTTGGCGCGACCGCGGGCGGCTCCGGTTCGCTTTCGGTATCGGTTGAGGGTTCGGGAACTGACGACTCGGGGAGTGCCTGCTTTTCCTGGCGGGATTTTTCTTCGTTGGAACCTTCGGGCGCGCCGGTGGTCTTCGGAGCTTCCGTCTTCTGCTCCTGCGGCTTTGCAGTGTCAGCCTTCCGAGCGTCCGCCGGGCGCGGTTCCGGCACCGGAATGCCGGGCGCTGGTGCCGGAACAGATGGTCCAGGCACCGGAGCATCGGCAGGCAAGGGCAGCGGAGACTGCGTTTTCTGCTGTGTCTGCTTCGGCGTAACCGACCGATGTCTGCGTGGTTTCAGGCGCTTTCCGCCTCGCGGTTTAAGAGGCTGTTCGGCTCTTGGTGTCAACGGCTGCTCTATCCTCGGCGTCAACGGCTGGTGATGCCGATGGCGAAGTCTCGCCTCGGCCGGCATCACCAGTAAGGCCGTGACGGCCATGACGAACAAGATCCTGAACGTTCGGGAAAAGACAATCGACCCCATCGCCGTCAACGGCGCCGACGCAAGGTGGTTGCCTCGGCCGCATCACGAACGGTAACCGCTCCGTTACGCACCGATCGCTTCCAGCCCTTCCTCCAGCCAGTCGGCGAGCAGCGGCATGCCAAGCAGGTATTTCGCGGTGCGCTTGTTGGCGCGTTCGCGCGCGGCCGCCAGCGCGTCCGCCCATTCGGTGGCGTCGTAGTCGCCGCGACCGACCCAGGCCAGCGCGATCAGTTCGGCTGCTTCATCGACATTGAGGTCGTTGATCAGCTCACGCAGCTCTTCCTCGGTCAGATTCTCGGAGCTTTCCTCGGCAAGGCCGTCATGGTGATGGTTGACGTGGGACTCGCCATCGAGTTCGACCTCGTGCTCGGCGCCATCGGCATAGTCTTCATTGACGGCCGCACTCAGCGCCTTGGCCTTGAGGATGAACAGGCGCACAGTGTCGGGGCCGATCGAAAGCTCCCAGTCCTTTTCAAGCCGCCGCTGCAAGGGCCGTCTCCCTCAGGTCGTTTGCCGGATGATAGCGGATTTGCGGCATCCGTCACCTGATGTTCTCCGCACGCAATTTTCCGGGATGAAACGCAAGCCGACCGGCGTTAGTGTTGCATTCTCACCCTCCAGGAGGCTTCGATGCATAAAAGAGTGCTGATCCAGGTGGCGACTGCCCTTGTCGCGCTGCAGTTCCTTGCCGTTCCAGTGTTCGCCGCCGGCGGTGACAGTGGCGGCAGCGATAAGACGGTCACCCAATGCAAGAAGGGCGAAGTCTGGGACAAGAAGAAGAAAAAGTGCGTCGCACCCCAGGAGGGCATGCTCGACGACGACAGCATCTATGATGCTGGCCACGCGTTGGCGATGGCCGGGCGCTATGACGAGGCGATCGCCGTGCTCAGCCTTGCCGCCAACAAGCAGGATCCGCGCATCCTCAACTATCTCGGCTATTCGCACCGCCATTCCGGCCGCGTCACCGTCGGCCTCGGCTATTACGAGGAAGCGCTGCGCATCGATCCGAACTACACGCTGGTGCGCGAATATCTCGGCGAAGCGCATCTGCAGATCGGCGATCTGGCCGGCGCCCGGCAACAGCTGATGGAAATCGAGAAGCGGACCGGCAAGGGTTCGCGCGAATATGGCATGCTGGCCGAGCAGATCGACCATTTCATGAG
>NZ_RZQY01000826.1:0-2269 GCF_003998575.1 Mesorhizobium sp. M7A.F.Ca.CA.001.10.2.1
GGGGCGGGCAGGGGAGCGCAGCGAAAATACACCTTTCGCTTCAGCGGCATGGCGCGGTTTCTGCACAATCAGGTCCCGCGGCGCATGATGCAGCCAGGATAGGATGATGACGTGGCTGGCGCGCTCCAGCCCCTGCAGGCCACTTCGGTAGGCTGTGTCGATGGTCAGCACCGCCTTCTGCCCGGTCTCGCGCGCGGCGCGCATGTTCTTCGGGCAGGTTTCGCGCGTCGTCCATGGCGAGGCAATGCGGCCGATGAAGACGATCCCGCCATCAGGCGGCATCAAGGCCGGATCGTTCTCCAGCCTCTGCTCGCCTTCGCGCGCCTCGAACATCTCACGCGTTTCAGTCATGGTCCACGTCTCTTAAAACGCCACACAAGCGGCATTTTCTTGTCCGGAAGCGACATAGCGCTTGCAAGGTCGCTAAAATCGACATAAACATATGTTTATATCTTTTCAAAGAGAATACGCTGATGCATGTCTCGCTCGACACTATGGTGGATACGTTAAAGGCGGCGGCCGAATCCAGCCGATTGCGCATACTGGCACTTCTGTCGCGCGGTGACCTCACGGTTTCCGATCTTACCGAAATTCTCGGCCAGTCGCAGCCGCGCGTTTCGCGGCACCTGAAGCTGCTTCTGGAGGCCGGACTGATCGGCCGCTACCAGGAGGGGTCGTGGGCCTTCTTCCGCCTGTCGGATGCGGATTCCGCGCGGGACTTCGTCATGGGGCTGGTTTCCGGCATTCGCGGCGCCGATCCGCAGGTCGAGCGCGATCTTGAGCGTCTGGCCTCGGTCAAGCGCAAGCGGCAGGACCGGGCGGTCGCGTATTTTTCCGTGAATGCGGCAAGCTGGGACCATATCCGATCGCTGCATGTGCCGGACCGCGCCGTCGAAGCCGCAATGCTGAAACTGGTCGGCAAGCGGCCGTTCCAGTCGATGCTCGATCTCGGCACCGGCACCGGGCGGCTGCTTGAAATCTTCTCGCCGCTTTATCGGCGTGGTGTCGGCATCGACATGTCGCGCGAGATGCTGACCGTGGCGCGCGCCAATCTGGACAAGGCAGGCGTTTCGAACGCGCAGGTTCGGCAGGGCGACATCTTCGCACCGCCGGTCGAGCGCGATGCCTTCGATCTCGTCACCATCCATCAGGTGCTGCACTATCTCGACGATCCCGCCCGTGCCATCCACGAGGCGGCGCGGCTTTTGCGTCCGGCCGGACGCCTGGTCATCGTCGATTTCGCGCCGCATGCGCTGGAATTCCTGCGTGAGGAACACGCGCATATGCGGCTCGGCTTTTCCGACCGGCAGATCGCCGACTGGTTTTCGGAAGCCGGCCTCGATCTTGAAGACAGTCAGGAATTCGAGCCGCGTGGCGGCAACGAGGCCAGGCTCACCGTAAAACTCTGGCTTGGCCGCGACCGGCGCCTCTTGATCGCCGATCCTTCCAACGACACAAGGCAGATAAGGGAAACCGCCTGATGAACCAGTTCCGCTTTTCCCGCCGCCCCGACATTGGCGACAAGGTCAGGGTTTCCTTCGAATTCTTCCCGCCGAAGACCGACGAGATGGAAGCGAGGCTGTGGGAGACGGTGACGAGGCTGGAGCCGTTGAAGCCGAAATTCGTCTCGGTGACCTACGGCGCCGGCGGCTCGACGCGAGAGCGCACCGCGCGCACTGTAAAGCGCATCCTGACGGAAACCGGTATTCCTGCAGCGGCGCATCTGACCTGTGTCGGGGCAACGCGCGACGAGGTCGACGCGGTCATCCAGGATTACAAATCGATCGGCATCAACCGGTTCGTGGCGCTGCGCGGCGACCCGGCCTCCGGCGTCGGCGGACCGTATCGGCCGCATCCCGGTGGCTACGAGAACGGCGCGGAACTGGTCGCCGGGCTCAAGGCGATTGCTGATTTCGACATCTCCGTCGCGGCTTATCCGGAAAAACATCCGCAAAGCCCCGATTTCGCCACCGACATCGAGATGCTGAAGCGCAAAGTCGACAATGGCGCGACGCGTGCCATCACTCAGTTCTTTTTCGACAACGATCTCTACGAGCGCTATGTCGAGCGCGTCCGCCGCGCCGGCATCTACATCCCGATCGTGCCGGGTATCCAGCCGGTTCACAGTTTCAAGCAGGTCGCGAACTTTTCCGCGAGGGCGGGCGCGCATGTGCCCGGCTGGCTGGCGGAGCGTTTCGAAGGCCTCGACCGGGACCCGCAGACGCATGCGCTGGTGGCGTCGGCGGTGGCGGCCGAACAGGTGATGGGC
>NZ_RZQY01000827.1:0-2256 GCF_003998575.1 Mesorhizobium sp. M7A.F.Ca.CA.001.10.2.1
CTGCACAACGAAACCGACGTCGTCGCCCGTTTCGGCGGCGACGAATTCGTCATCATCCAGTTCAACTTCAAGGGCATTGCCAATGCAGAAAAACTCGCGAAGCGCATCGTCGAGACAATCGGAAAACCGTTCCGCGACAAGAGCCGCGAGATGCATGTCGGCATCAGCCTGGGCATCGCGGTTTTCCCCGACGACGGTGGAGATGCCGACGCGCTGCTGAGAAACGCCGATACGGCGCTTTACCGGGCGAAGAGTGAAGGGCGCAATCAGTATCGGTTCTTCGAACCCGGAATGGACGCTATGGTACAGGCACGGCGTGCGCTGGAGATCGACCTCGAGACCGCGCTGCCGCGCCAGGAATTCGACCTCGACTTCCAGCCCATCATGAACATCGCATCCGGGGAGATCGTCGGCGCCGAAGCCTTGATGCGCTGGCATTCGCCGACACGCGGCACGGTGGCGCCGGACAGCTTCATTCCGGTCGCCGAAGACACTGGATTGATCGTGCCGCTTGGCGAATGGGCGCTGAGGAAAGCCTGCACGGCGGCGGCCGACTGGCCCGCCGGCCTGCGCGTCGCGGTCAATGTCTCGGCCGTGCAACTTAAAAGCGGCAGCTTCGCCCGCAGCGTCATCTCGGCGCTGGCTTTCTCCGGCGTGCCAGCCGATCGGTTGGAGCTGGAAATCACCGAAACCGTGCTAATGGACGAAAGCGAGGCGGTGCTGAGGACGCTGCGGCAGTTGCGCGAACTCGGCATCCGCATCGCGCTGGACGATTTCGGCATCGGCTATTCCTCGCTCGGCTATCTCAGGCGTTTTCCCGTCGACAAGATCAAGATCGATCGTTCGTTCATCCACGACCTGGGCAATCGTGACGCCGCGGCGATCGTTCGCACCGTCATCGGGCTGGGCGCCGAGCTTGGCATCACTGTCACCGCCGAGGGGGTCGAGACCGAGGTGCAACTCGACATCCTGCGCGGCAATGGCTGCACAGAGGCGCAGGGCTATCTGATCGGCGTGCCGTCAACGGCGGCCGAGATCCAGCGTCTGCTGAAATCCCGAGCACTGCACAGCCAGACCGGCTGAGGCCGGCCATCGTCAACGCAGCGTGTCGATGTATTTGCCGTGGAAGCTGACATAGCCGGGCTCGACCACCTTGAGATGCCGCTCGATCAGCGCATGAAACCGCGGCAGTTGATGAAACGGCACGCCTGGATAGGCATGATGCTCGGCATGGAACGGCATGTTCCACGCCAGCCTGCGGACCAGCCAATTGGTCAGCGTGGTCCTGGTGTTCTCCAGCATGTTGGCGACGAACGGACAACGGCCGTGCTCGGCTAAGAGATAGAGGCGCAGAAACGGCTGCCCCAACAGAGCGGGCAAGATCCAGACATAGACAAGCACCGAGAGCCGGAAATAAAGGGCCAGCAGAAGGACCACGGCATAAAAGGCAATCATGGCGCGTGCCTCGCTGCGTACCTTGTCATAGCCCTTTGGCGGAACGTAGCTTTCGCGACAACCGCCCGCCGCGTTAGCATAGAGCGTCTTGAGGTGGCCCCACCATAACGGGATGCCGGATATGTGGACGAGGTATTGCCGCCATGTCTCCGGTTTCGGGAAGGCCAGTTCAGGGTCGTTCTCCGGGTCTTGCGTGTATCGATGGTGGGCAAAGTGGAAGTAGCGGAACCAGTCCGCCGGCAGTGCGATCGCCAGACTGCACACCCGCGCCACGACATCGTTCAGCCGCTGTGCCTCAAAAGCCGTGCGATGAACCGTCTCGTGCAGCAGCGTGAACAGGAAGACGATGAGGATACCTTGCGGAAGCATCAGCAGTGGCCAGAACGGCACCTTGGCGGCGATCAGCGATCCGACGACCACGATCGCGCCCCAATGAGCAGCAAGCTGAACGAGGCCCGCAACATCAGACTTGGCGGTCAGCCGGTTGCGCTCCTCCTGCGTCAACGATGAAATTACGTCACGATGATCCACGTGCTTCGATCCAGACTGGAGTTTGATGAACCCATTGTAGCCAATGAACAACCTTTCCAAAAACGACGATTTCTGCAATCTAGATAAGCAGAACTTATCTATTCGGTGAGTATGGCCGTACCTCCCTCTCTCAAAGGACTTCAAACTTTCGAGGCTGCGGCCCGTACAGGCAGCTTTGCCGCGGCAGCGGAAGAGCTTTCGGTGTCGGCCGCTGCCGTCAGCCAGCTCATCCGCACGGTCGAGGAGCAGATGGGCCGCAAGCTGTTCCAC
>NZ_RZQY01000828.1:0-2249 GCF_003998575.1 Mesorhizobium sp. M7A.F.Ca.CA.001.10.2.1
GGATACGGGCTCGGCGGGCAGCGTTTCGGGGCTGTGCCCGGCGTGCGGAATTCCGTTTGGAACGACATCGATCGGCAACTTGTGCCGGGAAAGCGCCATCAACCGCTCTCGATCCTGGCTCGAGCAGACCCAGACCCTGTCGACAAGGGCAAGCGCCTTTCTCTCGAGACGCCTGATGCCAAGGCCCTCGCTGATCGTCGCCACCGCAGCCCGCTTCGCATCGACGTGCCGCAGCTGACCCGCCAGGTCGGACTCAACATTGTGCATGTCGAGGATGAGCTGTTTCGTCAGTGCCCGCAAAGGCCGCAGCAGCTTGAACAGGCCGATGCCCTCGATCAGCACCGTGTCCGGGCGGAAGTCCCGAACCAGTGTCTCCAGCCGCGTCAAGGCGACGCGCGAGATGCGACGCTCCGCCCTTATACGCCACCACCCGATCGAACTGGAGCGGGCCTCTCCCTTGATCGACAAGGCTTCGGTGCGGATCGACGGATCGGTTGTTTCCGTCGCCTGCGGCAGCACAGATACCAGGCAGACCGGGCCGAATTGCGCAGCAGACTCAGCATTGCGATAGTTCCGCAGATCCGCGCCTGAGATCGGCGGAAAGGCTGGATCGTGGGACACAACCAGCACACGTCGCCCGGCTTTCGCCGCGGAGACAGCGTCGAGCGGTTGTGCGCCCGCGGGTTTCAAAGTGGACGCTCTGGGCTTTGCGCCTGAGACTTCATTCCAGACGGCATGCGTGACGGCCCCAAACCATAACAATCGGCTTCGACTTGTTCAGCCGACGAGCCTTTCGTCAAGCGCCGCATCGTCGCTGATTGTCAGATGCACCAGTTGCGGCAGGCTGCCGGAATATCACCATCGCCTGGACCACGCCAACCAGCGGCCCGCCAGACGCTTCCACGATGAGGTGAGCCTTGTCCGCCGATAGGCGTCGCCGGCCATCTTGATGCCTTGCGCCTGCGTCGGGAATGGATGGATGACGTCGGCCAGCGCACGCAATCCCATGCCCGATTTGATCGCCAGCGACACCGCATTGATCATCTCGCCGGCATGGCTGGCAACGACCGTGGCGCCCAGGATGCGGTCGGACCCCTCCCTGACGTGGATTTTGACAAAACCCTCCTCCTCGCCGTCCATAACCGCACGGGCGACATCGTGCATCAGCACTGTATAGGTCTTGACCGGGATGCCGTTCTGGCGCGCCTCCGCCGGATAGAGGCCGACATGGGCGATCTCCGGATCGGTATAGGTGCACCACGGAATGACCAGTTCGCTCAGCTTCCTGCGTCCGAGAAACAGGGCATTGCGCACGACCATGCGGGCTGTCGCCTCGGCGGTGTGGGTGAATTTATAGGCGAGGCAGACATCGCCCGCCGCATAGATGCGCGGATTTGTGGTGCGGAGACAGTCGTCCACCTTGATACCGTCGGCATCGTATGCCACCCCGGCGTTTTCCAGGTCGAGGCCGTCGACATTGGGCGATCGGCCGATGCCAGTGATGATCTCATCGACGGAAATCGTCGTCGTGATGTCGTCGCACACCAGGTCGGCGAGCTTCTTGCCGCCTTCCGTCCGCACCGCCACCACCTCGGTGTTGAGGCGAACCTCGACACCCTCGCGCGCCAGCGCGTCCGAAAGGATTTGGGCGGCATCGCGTTCCTCACCGGGCAGGAACATCGGTTCGCGCTGCGCCTGGATGACCTTCGCGCCCAGCAGGCAGAAGGCCTGCGCCGCCTCGCAACCGAGCGGGCCGCCGCCGATGACCAGAAGCCGCTTCGGGCACTCCGTGAGATCGAACATGGTCTCGTTGCTGAGATAGCCGGCCTCGACCAGCCCCGGGATGGTCGGCAGCCTCGGGCGCGCGCCTGTCGCGATCAGCGCCTTCCTGAAACGCAAGGTTTGTCCGGCGACCGTGACAGCGTCCCTTCCGGAAAACCGCGCTTCGCCGAAATAAAGGTCGATGCCTTCGGAAATCAGGCTATCGGCGGCATCGGCGCGGCTGATCCGCTGCCGGATCTGCCGCATCCGCGTCATGGCGCGCTGAAAGTTGACGTGAAGACGGTCCGGCATGTCGCCGCCAAAATTCTCGGCATCGCGCATGTCGGCATAAAGCCTTGCGGTGCGGATGATCGACTTCGACGGGATGCAACCGACATTGACGCAAGTTCCGCCGATCAGGTTGCGCTCGATGAGCGCGACCTTTGCGCCGAGGCCGGCCGCTTCGTAGGCGGCGGTCAGCCCAGCCG
>NZ_RZQY01000829.1:0-2249 GCF_003998575.1 Mesorhizobium sp. M7A.F.Ca.CA.001.10.2.1
GGCAAAACCAAAATGGTCATCCGCATGGCGCTGGCGCGAAAACTCCTCGTCATTCTCAATGCAAAAGCACGCGATGCGCGCATGGAGTTCGCCAATGCAACTTGACACCACAGATAGTCGCTCATTGTCCTGCCGGACATTTCTCCCCGTATAGTGACGGGGAGAAAGACGCAGTCATCGGCGCTTTCGCCAATTTTCAAATAGGTGCCGAGGGCGCGGCTGCCCTCTTCTCCGTCACTATACGGGGAGAAGGTGCCGGCAGGCGGATGAGGGGCAGCGCCCGCCTTCGTCCTAAAGAGTACCACCCCTGTTCCACCCCCGACCCCGGTCGCCGAACATCACATAACCAGCATCCGTCACCGCCAGCGTGTCCTCCAGCTTGATGAAGCCGCGCGTCGGGTGGAGCATGGTCGTCTCCACCGATAGCACCATGTTCTTCTCCAGCGGCTTTGCCGCATAGGTGCCTTCATAGGTCACCGGGTGGTTGGTCATCAGGAACGGCGCCTCGTGCGTGATCAGGCCCATGCCATGGGCGAAGAAATCCGTGTAGGCCGCGACCTTCGAAGCCTTCAGCACGCCCTCGGCATGGGAAATCATGTCGCCGCCCAGCGTGCCCGCTTTGACTTTTGAGAAGGCCGCCTGCTGCACCGTCTCGACCTCGGCCAGCAGATCTTCCAGTTCGGCATCCGGTTCCCCGAGAATGCCCATCCGGCAGAGGTCGCCGATATAGCCGTGAAAGTTGCCGCCGGAATCGATTGACAGCACCTCGCCTTTTTTCCACGCCTGCGGCGAGGCGGCGCGGTTGTGGCTGGAGCCCAGCGTCAGCAGGCAATATTCGAAATGGATGCCGCGATTGGTTTCCTCGCGCCGCAGCTGTTCGATGATCTCGCCCTTGGTCGTGCCTTCGCGCGCCCAGGCTATGGTCGCCAGCATGGAATCGGTGATCAGTTCAGAGGCCGTGCGCAGCTTCTCCAGTTCGGCATCGGTCTTGATGGCGCGCATGCGCTCCAGCATGTCGGTCGCATCGATCAGCCTGGCGTCCGGCAACGCCTTGCGGATCAGCGTATAGGCGTCCGACGGCAGGAAGCCGGGCTCGATGCCGATGCGCGCGCCCGCCTTGCCGATCTTCTGCAGATGCTCGACCGCAAGGTTGGCGGCGTCGAGCGTGCCCCAGCAGGCGGCGTGCAGCGTCGGCGTCCAGAACGGGTTGTTCTGATGCTCGCCGCCCTCCATGCGGTTGCCGATATAGGCGGCATGGTCCGGCCCGCCTTTCTCGTACACGACAATCGGCAGGTAACGGCTGTGGCCGATCGCATCCATGGCGGCGAAGAAGATGAACTTGTAGCCGCCCAGCAGATATTGCGTGTTGTGCTTGGAGGTGGCGAGCAGCACATCGATGCCGGCCTCCTCCATCAGCCGGTCGACCCTTGCCTGGTCGAACGGGATATTGCCGACCGCATTCTTGCCCGGAGCAATGTTCATCTCTCTCTCCCTGAATAGCCGGATCGCCGCTGTTCCGCTCCCGATCCCTTGGCAGCGGTCAAATCTGCACCACTTTGCCCGTTCTGGTCCAGCCAGAAACAGATGAAATGTCGCCTCTCTATGACTCCGCGCTGTCATTCGTCGCATATTCAACCAATCTGGTCCTACCAGAATGATCAAATTGAGCCACGCCCTCCAAACTGGTCCAGCGGACGAAAATTTCAAAGCCAAGCGAGGATGCGCCAATTCCGTCTCTGGCGAAACCCTCGGCAAGGCTCATAATCGCCGCCGCAAGGATGCCGGTGGGCTTGCCGGCGTCCGAGGGGTTGGCGCACCCGACCGGGTCGCGGAGAGGACGGAGTTCGATCATGTCAGGTTTCACGATTTCCAGACGCACGATGCTTGCCGGCTCGGCAATGCTGCTGGCCTCCACCGCAATGCCGGCACCGGGCTGGGCGCAGACGCCAAAGAAGGGCGGGCGACTGGTGCTTGCCGCCGATTCCGAACCGCGCAACCTCAACCCGGCGATCGTCGCCTCCAACGGCGTGTTCTTCATCTCCAGCAAGATCGTCGAAACGCTGGCCGAAGCCTCCTTCGACGGCAAAGACGGTCTCGCGCCACGGCTGGCGCTGAGCTGGGAAGGTGCCGCCGACGGGCTCTCGGCGACGTTCAAACTGCGCGACGGCGTCAAATGGCATGACGGCAAGCCGTTCACCTCGGCCGACGTCGCCTTCTCGGCGCTGCAGATCTGGAAGCCGCTGCAGAAT
>NZ_RZQY01000082.1:0-14632 GCF_003998575.1 Mesorhizobium sp. M7A.F.Ca.CA.001.10.2.1
TCGTTGATGTTCTCGATCGCCGTTCTGAGGCGAAGGTCGGCAGCCTCGGAACGCAGCGCCAGATGACGCTGTTCGGTGACGTCGACGGCAATGCCGATCAGCTGGATCTCCGGCGCTTCCGGATCGATGACCTGTGCCCGTGCGCGCATCCAGACCCATTGGCCGTCCGCATGGCGCATGCGGAACACCTGGTCGATATGATCGATCTCGCGTGCGACGATTCTGTTGGCGAGCTCGAACAGATCGCCGTCCTCGGGATGGATGATCTGGTCGACCTCGCCGAAGGACAGCATCGTGTCGCAGGGCTTGTAGCCGAGCATGTCATACATCGAGCGTGACCAGTACATCTTGCCGCGCACCATGTCCCAGTCCCACAGGCCGCAGCGGCCGCGCACCAGCGCCATGTCGATGCGCTGATGCGCTTCGAGGTAGATACGGTCAGCCGCCTGCGCACGCGCCGCCTGGCCGAAATAGGCATAGAGGATGACGATCAGCACACCGGCCGTCAGCACGAACAGGGTGACGTTCAGCGAAACAGTCTTGCGCCATGCATCGAAAACCGCGTCCTGTGGCACCAGGGCCGCCGATGCACCCTTTCCGCCATTCGCCAGGCTGACCGCCGCGTACCAATCCCGTCCGTCGATGTTGACGTCCATGACGCCGGCACGATCGCCGAACATGAACAAGGGCTGGCCGCCCTCGACGAGGCCGTCGAGCGAATGGCCCTGCCATGGCATCGAGCGCGGCGTCACCGCGACGATCTTGAAAGCGCTGTCGGTGATGACAAGCACATGGCTGCGGCCCATCGCGCCCTGACGGCTGGTGGTCTCCAGCAGATCCTGTATGGCGCCGGGCACCGTTTCCGAGGTTGTGGCGAGCGAACTGGCCAGCTGGCCCGCCGCCAGCGTCAGGATCGCCTTGGCATTGCGCTCGACATCGTCGCGCTCGTTCATCAGCGACAGCACACGCAGCGCCGCGATGACGATCAGGAAGGTGATGATGAGGACAGGTATTGATCGGCGCAGCAGCGGCTCGGCGGCCAGAAGCCGCCGGTAGGCCGGTTCGGCGATGAGCCGCGTATTCCCGGCAAGACCGTCGCCGCGCGTCTCGCGATGCGCAAAAACCGTCCCTCCGGGCGCGCCCCACGCGTCCGCCTTCGCCATAAATGGCACTCCCCGAATTTGCCTATGCTGCTTGGTGATCCGGCAAACGCCGCACATCCGAATCGTCAGTAAAGAATCAAAGGTGATTCGCCTTGTCCAGTAGTCCGGCGAAAAAAGATTAAAAATCGACTAAAATAATGCCGAAACGGTCCAATGCCGCTTGTGCGCCTGACCGTCTCTGAGGATTGACAAATTGTAGTTTATAAACTACATGATCCTCATGATCGACCTGAAGCAGACGGAAACGTTCCGAAAGTGGTGGACGCGGCTAAGGGATGAGCGCGCTCGGGGTGCGATCTTTGCTCGGCTCGACCGCCTTGCCTATGGGCATCCGGGAGATGTCGAGCCCGTGGGGGAAGGGATAAGCGAGTTGCGTATCCACTACGGCCCGGGCTACCGCGTCTATTTTCAGAAGCGGGGGACCACGATCATCGTCCTTCTGTGCGGCGGCGACAAAGGCACCCAAAAGAAGGACATCACGACGGCGAAACGTCTGGCAAAGGAATGGAGCGAATGAAATGGCTGAGAAACTGACAACCTTTGATCCGGCTGAAGGCCTGACCTCTGATGAGGCCATTGCGGCATTCATGGCGGAAGCATTTGCTTCCGAAGATTCCGGCTATATCGCGCACGCGCTGGGTGTCGTAGCCCGCGCCAAGGGCATGGCCCAAATAGCGAGCCAGACGGGACTTTCGCGTGAACAGCTTTATCGCTCCTTCAGTGAGAACGGCAATCCGACCCTGAAAACGACGATTGCCGTGATGAAGGCGCTTGGGATCGAGTTGACCGCAAAGCCCCAGTCCCATCAGCCGGGACTGATTTAACGGGCGCTTGAAGAAATTGCATATTTACGTCAGCGTGCGCTCGACGATATCCCGCAGATCCGCCGACAGGTTTTCGGCGCCGGCGATCGACAGCAGCGCTTCCCTGGCCTTGGCCTGCCGCAAAGGTTCGAGCGAACGCCACGATCTGAGCGCCGTCGCCAGCCTGGCCGCCACTTGCGGGTTGCGCTTTTCAACCTCGAGCACAGTCTGGGCAAAGAACCAGTAGCCTTCGCCGTCAGCACGATGGAAGCCGGTCTGGTTGGCGCTGGAGAAGGTGCCGATCAGCGAGCGCACCCGGTTCGGATTGCCCATCGAGAAGGCCGGGTGGCTGGTCAGGGCCTTCACGGTGTCGACGGTTTGCGGTCCCGGAACGCTGGCCTGGATCTGGAACCATTTATCCATGACCAGCGGGTCGGACCTATAGGTCGTCTCGAAAGCCGCCAGCGCCTCGACCGCCTCGGGCGAACCGTGGTGACGATGCGCGAGCACGGCAAGTGCTGCCGCGCGGTCGGTCATGTTGGTCGCCGACTGGAAATGCCTGGCGGCGAGTGCTGCTCCACTCGGCTGCAGCGACAGATAATCCAGCAAGGTGTTGCGCAAGGCGCGTCGTCCGGCGCTCGCCGCGTCGGGGCTGAACGCTGCTTTGTCTGCAAGGCCGCGGTAAAGGCCCGAAAAAACGTCCCGGTTCGCAGTGCCGATCGCCAACGCCAGTGCCTCGCGAGCCGCATAGATAGCATCGGGGTCGATGTTCCGGCCGATGTCGCGGGCGATGTCGGCTTCGCCGGGCAATGCCAGCGCCAGTGCTCGATAGGCCGGCTCCAGGGTCTCGTCGCCGGCGATGCTGCCGGCGAGTTCGATCAGCCGCGGTGCAAAGGCCGGCTGCTTGCCGCCGAGGATCTCGCGGAAGGCGGTGATCAGTGCATCGGTCAGCAATGTATTGAAGGCCTGCCAGCGCGAGAAGGCGTCGCTGTCATGGCGGGCGAGAAAGAACTGGTCGTCGGCTTTCTGCTCGACGGACAATGTCACCGGCGCCGAAAAGCCGCGGTTGAGCGACACGGCCGGGCGCTCGGTGACGCCTGAAAACCGCACCATGTGGCGACGCTTGCGGATATGGATGACGCCGTCCTCGACGCTGGCGCCTTCGACGCCGCTATATGGCACAGGCTTGCCGCCGGCGCCGATCAGGCCGAAAGCCAGCGGGATGTGCATCAGCCGCTTGCGGCTTTCGGAGGGTGTCGGCGGTACCGACTGCTCGATTTCGAGCGTGAATTCCTGCGCCGCCGGATTGTGCGTCGAACTGATCGTCAGGTTCGGCGTGCCTGCCTGATGATACCAGAGCGCGAACTGCGACAGGTCGCGGCCGGACGCATCCTCGAACACCTTGATGAAATCCTCGATCGTCGCCGCGTCACCGTCGTGCCGCTCGAAATAGAGGTCCATGCCGGCGCGAAAGACGTCGGCACCGAGAATTGTGCGGATCATGCGCACCACTTCAGAGCCCTTCTCGTAGACCGTGGCGGTGTAGAAATTGTTGATCTCGCGGTAGCGGCGCGGCCGCACTGGATGCGCCAGTGGGCCCTGGTCCTCGGGAAACTGGTGGGCGCGCAAGGTGCGCACTTCGGCGATGCGCTTGACCGCGCGCGAGCGCTGGTCGGCGGAGAATTCGTGGTCGCGGAAAACCGTCAGGCCTTCCTTCAGGCAGAGCTGGAACCAGTCGCGGCAAGTGATTCTGTTGCCTGTCCAATTGTGGAAATACTCATGCGCGATGATCGCCTCGATATTGGCGAAATCGGCGTCCGTCGCGGTCTCCCGGTCGGCCAGCACATATTTGTCGTTGAAGATGTTGAGGCCCTTGTTCTCCATCGCTCCCATGTTGAAGTCGGACACGGCGACGATGTTGAAGACGTCGAGATCGTATTCGCGGCCGAATGCCTCTTCGTCCCATTTCATCGACCGCTTCAGGGCATCCATCGCGTAGCCGGCCAGCTTCTCCTTGCCGGGCTCGACATAGATGCCGAGTTCGACCGTGCGGCCCGACAGCGTGACGAAACTGTCTGCAAGCTGGCCGAGATTGCCGGCCACCAGCGCGAACAAATAGGATGGCTTGGGAAAAGGGTCGTGCCACACTGCATAGTGCCAGCCGTCGCCGAGGTCGCCCCTGTCGACCAGGTTGCCGTTGGACAGGAGCAGCGGCGCTTCGTCACGCATTGCTTCTATGCGCACCGTGTAGACGGACAGGATGTCGGGACGATCGAGGAAATAGGTGATGCGGCGAAAGCCCTCCGCTTCGCATTGCGTGCAGTAGACATTGCTCGAGCGGTAGAGGCCCATCAGGGCTTCGTTGCCCGCCGGCGCCACCTCGGTCTCTATGAGCAACTGGAAGCGACGTGCCGCCGGAGGCTTGAGGATTGTCAACCGGTCAGGCGTCGCCAGCAGATCCGCCGGTTTTACCTTCTTGCCGTCGATCTCGATGCGCTTGAGCGTCAGCCCGTCGCCGTCGAGCACCAACGGTGCCGACAGGGAGACGTCGTCACGACGCTCTATCGTGAGGACGGCGGTGACACGCGTTGCGTCTGGCGAAAGGCGGAAGGTAAGGTCGGTTTTCGGAATGAGGTAGTCGTTGGGGCGATAGTCTTCGAGTTTGAAGACCTGGCCGGTGTCCGTGCGCATTCCGTGGGTTTTCCTGTCGATTGCGTTGGCGGCGGATTGTGTCCGCTGGTCCAAGAAATTTGAAGTCCGCGCTCTTTACACGAAACGGCCCCTCGACAAAACTGAGGCAATGCCTATTTCAGGCGTTCCTTCTCCTGTCATCATCACGAGGCACCCATGACCGTCGTCACACCGAAATTCGGCATGGGCGCATCCGTGCTGCGGCGCGAGGATGCCGCCTTCATCCAGGGCCAGGGCCGCTATACCGACGACATCCAGCCGGCTGGCGTCCTGCATGGCTATGTCCTGCGCTCGCCGGTCGCCAAGGCCAGCTTCACCATCGGTTCGACCGAGGCGGCGAAGACGGCACCTGGCGTCCATCTGGTGCTGACCGGCAAGGATCTTGCCCATCTCGGCGATCTGAAATCCGGCGTCATGCAGGAACAGCCGGACGGCACCAAGGCTCCGACGCGCGACATCCCGATCCTGTGCGGCGACCGCGTCAACTATGTCGGCGATGCCATTGCCTTCGTCGTCGCCGACAGCCGAGCCTTGGCGCAGGATGCCGCCGAACTGATCGATGTCGACTATGACGGCGAAGATGCGGCCTCCGGGACGGCAACGGCATTGGCCGAAGGCACGCCGCTGGTCTGGCCGGAGCTTGGTTCCAACCGCGCCTTCAGCTACCACATGGGCGACAAGAAAAAGAGCGAAGCGGCTTTCGCCAAGGCCGCCCATGTCACCCGCATCGAGTTCGTCAACAACCGGCTGGTGTGCAACTACATGGAGCCGCGCTCCGCGATCGGCGAATGGAACGTCGAGGAGAAGCGCTTCGTGCTGACCACCGGGTCGCAAGGCGTGCACTCCATGCAGTATATCCTGGCCAGCGTGTTCAAGATCAAGAAGGACCAGCTGCGCGTCATCACGCCTGATGTCGGCGGTGGTTTCGGGCCGAAGAGCTTCGTCTACCGCGAATATCCGCTGGTGCTGGAAGCGGCAAAGCGGCTTGGCCGCCCGGTGAAATGGGCCGGTGACCGCACGGAGCACTTCCTGACCGACGCGCAAGGCCGCGACAATTTCGTCACGGCCGAGATGGCGCTCGACAAGGACGGCCGCTTTCTCGGCATGAAGGTGGACCTGCTCGCCAACATCGGCGCCTATATCTCGCAATACGGCCCGTTCATCCCCTATATCGGCGTCACCATGTCGACCGGTGTCTACGATATCCAGGCGCTCGATGTCTCGGTCACCGGCCTTTACACCAACACCTGCCCGGTCGATGCCTATCGCGGTGCCGGCCGGCCGGAAGCGGCGTTCCTGTTGGAAAAGCTGGTCGATGCCTGCGCCCACGATCTCCGCCTGCCTGTCGAGGAGATCCGCCGCCGCAACTTCATCCGGCCGGAGCAATTTCCCTACCGGACGCAAACCGGCCGCCTCTACGACACCGGTGAATTCGAAGGCCATATGGAGCGCGCTATTGAGCAATCCGAATGGAAAGCGTTTCCCGAGCGGCTGGCGCAATCGAAGGCCGGCGGAAAAATCCGCGGCCTCGGCATGGCGACCTATATCGAGGCCTGTGCCTTTCCGGGCTCCGAACCGGCCTTCGTCGAACTCAACGGCGATGGCACGGTGACGCTGAAGATCGGCACCCAGACCAACGGGCAGGGGCATGCCACCGCCTATGCGCAGTTCCTGTCGGAAAAGCTCAATCTCGACATCGACAAGATCCATGTCCGCCAGGGCGATACCGATGAATTGAAAGCCGGCGGCGGCACCGGCGGCTCGCGCTCCATACCGCTGGGGGGTGTATCGGCTTCCCGCGCGGGCGAGGATCTGGCCAACAAGATCAAGCGCATCGCCGCCGACGAGCTTGAAGCCTCGGCCGGCGACATTGAGCTGTCTGATGGTGTTGCCCGCATCGTCGGCACCGATCGCTCGATCGATTTTTCCGCCATCGCCAAGGCCGCCAAGACGCCGGATGATCTCAAGGGCTTTGGCGAGTTCGTGCAGGACGAATGCACCTATCCCAACGGCACTCATATCTGCGAGGTCGAGATCGATCCCGACACCGGCGCGACCGAGATCGTCCGCTACACCATCGTCGACGATTTCGGCGTCACCGTGAACCCGATCCTGCTCGCCGGCCAGGTGCATGGCGGCGTCGTGCAAGGCATCGGCCAGGCACTGACCGAGGACACCATCTATGGCGAGGACGGACAGCTTTTGACGGCGAGCTTCATGGATTACGCCATGCCGCGCGCCGACAATTTCCCGTTCTTCCATTTCGAGACCCGCAACGTGCCTTCGACCACCAATGCACTCGGCATCAAGGGCGCGGGCGAGGCCGGCACCATCGGCTCGACCCCGGCGGCGCTCAATGCGGTGACCGACGCGCTCTGGCGCGCTTATGGCGTCAAGCACATCGACATGCCGGCAACGCCGGCGCGTATCTGGGCGACCATCCGAGAAGCGTCGGGAGCGTGACAGCAGGCCCCGGCAGCCCCCCGGCCACAGCCAGCGGTGATGCCGGCGGGCACGACACGCTAACCGGCATCATGTTCAAGATCGTGTCGGTGGCGGTCTTCGTCGGCATGCAGACCTGCATCAAAGCCGCAGGCACGGTTCCGGCCGGCCAGATTGTCTTCTTCCGCTCTTTCTTCGCTATTTTCCCGATCATCGCCTTCCTGGCCTTCAGGAAAGAACTCGGCACTGCCTTCACCACCAAGCGTCCGTTCAACCACATCGCCCGCGGCCTGGTCGGCGTCTGCGCCATGGGGCTCGGCTTTTTTGCGTTGACCCGGCTGCCGCTGCCAGAAGCGATCACGCTGAACTACGCGCAGCCGCTGCTGGTGGTGGTGTTCAGCTCCATCTTCCTCGGCGAGGCCATCCGTGTCTATCGCTGGAGTGCGGTCGCGGTCGGCCTGGTCGGCGTGCTGATCATCTCCTGGCCGGAACTGACGCTGCTGAGTTCCGACGAGGCGCTCGACGATCAGGAAGTGCTTGGCGTCATCGCCGCTCTTGTCGCCGCGGCGATCTCGGCCGTCGCCATGCTCTTGGTGCGCAATCTCGTTCAAAGCGAGCGCACAGCGACCATCGTGCTGTGGTTTTCGGTGACGGCGAGCGTCATGTCGCTGCTGTCGCTGCCATTCGGCTGGCAGGCGCTGACGCCGCTCCAGGCGGCTCTTCTTGTTGCCGCCGGCTTCTGCGGCGGTCTCGGCCAGATCCTGATGACGGCGGCCTATCGCCATGCCGAGGCCTCGGTGGTGGCGCCGTTCGAATATACGTCGATGATCCTCGGCGTCGTCGTCGGTTATCTCGTCTTCGGCGACGTCGCCACGCTCCATATGCTCGTCGGCGGCCTGATCGTCGTCGCCGCCGGCATCTTCATCATCTGGCGCGAACGCCAGCTTGGCCTGGAGCGGACCCGCACGCGCAAGGCATCTTTGCCTGAAGGGTGATTACGACAGCTCGGCTCGCTCCTTCGCCAACCGAACCAGCACCGTCCTCGTCTGCTCATCGGCTGGAAAAAACGATTCGATCGCCAGTTCCGACAGGGTCACGTCGAGCGGCGTGCCGAAGACGGTGATGGTGCTGATGAACGACAGCACCTGGTCGCCGTGCGCAAGCCTGAGCGGGTGCACGATGGGGTTCGGCTCTACCGACACCGGCCGACTGCCTTTCAAGCCGGACGGATAAGTCCTCAGCTCACGCTCGAGTTCGATCAGCACCGCGTCGCCGCTCGCGTCATTCTGGTGTTTCAGGCGCTCGAGCAGATGCGTCCGCCATTCCTGGAGATTGACGATGCGTGGCGCGATGCCGCCGGGATGAAGGCTGAGGCGAAGGACGTTGACCGGCGGCGTCAGCAGCGAAGCCTCGCTGACATCGGCAAGGAAGGGGGCAATGGCGGCATTGGCCGAAACCAGGTTCCAGTGGCGGTCGACAGCGAGTGCCGGGAAAGGCTCGTGGCCTTTGAGGACGATCTCGACCGCCGCCATCGCCGGCGCCATCGTGGTGTCGGTCAATGAGCGCTCGCCGAAGCTCGGCGCAAAGCCGGCGGCGAGGAGCAACTGGTTGCGCTGCCTCAGCGGTATCGACAATTGCTCGGCCAGATGCAGCACCATGTCGCGTGAGGGCGCGGCGCGGCCGCTTTCGACGAAGCTCAGATGCCGCTGCGAGATTTCGGCCTCCATGGCGAGGTCGAGTTGAGACATGCGGCGGCGGGTGCGCCACTCGCGAATGAGGCTGCCGGCGGAGGTTTGGGCTGTTGTCATGAGGGCATGGTTAGACTGGGAGAGGGGGGCATTTCAATTACGTCTGAGGTCATAGTTCTTGCCGGCGTTCGCCTATCCACATTGGAGATTGGCGAAAGCGGAGATGACAGCCAATCTCCCCCCTCGTGGAGGAGATTGGCCAATCACCCAAGTGCACGCAGCTTCGCCTTGACTTCGAGAAAATCCCGCCACGCCAGCTTCTTGTGCGACGGGGTTCGCAGGAGATAGGCCGGATGCAGCGTCGGCATGGCCGGGATGGCGATGCCGGACGCCGTCGTGTGGGCGCGCCAGTTGCCGCGCAGCCGCAATATGCCTTCCGAGGTGTTGAGCAAGGTCTTGGCTGACGGGCCGCCAAGGTTGATCAGCACCTTCGGATTGACCAGTTCGATCTGCCGCTCGATGAACGGCCGGCAGATCTCGGTTTCGTGCGGCGTCGGCGTGCGATTGCCCGGCGGCCGCCAGGGAATGACATTGGCGATATAGACTGAAGTACGGTCGAGCCCGATCGCCGCCAGCATGCGGTCGAGCAGCCGACCCGATCGGCCGACGAAGGGCAGGCCCTCGATGTCCTCGTCGCGGCCGGGTGCCTCGCCGACCAGCATCACGGCGGCGTCCGGGTTGCCGTCGGCGAACACCAGGCTCTTGGCGGTGGCCTTGAGATTGCAGCCCTCGAATGCCGCCATGTGCTGGCGAAGCTCGTCCAGCGTCGTTGCTGTCGTCGCCAATTGGCGAGCCAGTGCCGCCTGCGCTTCGTCGGGAACGGTGGCCGACGTTGGGCGCGCAACCGGCGGCGCACTTGATCTGTCACTTGGTTCGGGGCGAGACATATTCGTCGAACGCTGCGGTGCGGCGATATCGCCCGAAGACGCCGCCGCGCGCTCCATGGGCTTTGGCGCAACCTCGGCGAATCGGTTCACGGGCTGGTCTTCAAGCGCCTCGTCGACGCCCACGCTGGCGTAAAAGGCCAGCAAGTCGGCGATGTCAGGTATGTTGTTTGGGGAAGCGGCAGTCATGCCGGCACATTCATCCGCGCGAGCACGATTTGCAAGTTTGTGATTGGCGAAAGCGGTGATGACAGCCAATCTCCCTCCTTGAGGGGGAGATGGCCGGCAGGCCAGAGGGGGTCGTCGCGCGTAGAGCGTCAACCTCCTCTGTCGGCGAAGGGGAGTCGCGTCCGGTCGTGCCGCCCCTCGAGGGGGGAGAGCGCGCCCCGCATCCGCGCCTCATCCCGTCGGTATGCGTGGATCCTGCACGAGGTAAAACGTCCATCGCGGTGTGTAATCAGTCATCAGGAATTCGAACCTGGCGGTTTTCAGCGGGTCGACCTTGCCATTCCTGAACAGCAGCCGGTCATAGGGTTCGAAATCGCGATCGAAATCGGCGAAATTGCTCGACAAGATATTGTCCGGCGTCTTGTTGCGCTGGTCGAAGGAAAGCCCGTCGCCGAACACGCTCGGCCGATTCAGGATCTCCTGCAATTCGAACTGGAATTCGACCCAGGCCTGGCCGCTGTTGTTGAGCACCTCGATGCGCATATACATCATGCCGTTGGCGAATTCGTCGGCCTTGCCGAATGCCTGGATCGGTTTTGTCGTGCGGATCGTCAGCGTCACCGGCGTTGACGAATTCAGCTCTTCGGTGATGACGAACGGATCGTCCTTCGTTCCGATGCCCGAGGCGCCGGTGATGTGGAAGCCGCCAAGCTCGTCGGAGAAGGAGTAGGCGCCAGCCGCCCAGACCTTCACTTCGTCGGCGGCAGCGTGATGCGGCGCCAGCATCAGAAGGGCCAAAAGGAGCGCCCGGCGGATCCGGCCGGGCGGGAAAAGAAAGCGCGTCGATGAAAAGCCGGCTGGCCCAGGAATGCGCATGGCGTGAAGTATGGCCGATAAGCAAGCCGTCGAACAATTAAAAACGCGCGCCTCGCAGGCAATGCCGGGCGAAAAGCAGTCTTCCAGCCTCGCAATGCGCGACTTTTTGGCCAAAACGGCATTGTCACGTATGCGCCGGTTTCCTGTCGTCAATTGATGCGCTATGCAGCGCGGGAGCCAGCAAGATACCCGAATGGGATAAGCCAGTGCGGAGGGGTTGATGAGCGACATCGAACGCGAAAGCATGGAATTCGACGTGGTTATCGTCGGCGCCGGCCCTGCCGGCCTCGCCGCAGCCATCCGCCTCAAGCAGGTCAATCCCGAGCTTTCGGTCGTCGTCCTGGAGAAGGGCGGTGAGGTCGGCGCCCATATCCTCTCCGGCGCCGTTGTCGATCCGATCGGCATCGACCGGCTCTTGCCGGGCTGGCGCGATGAGGACGGCCATCCCTTCAAGACGCCGGTCACATCAGACCATTTCCTCGTCCTTGGTCCTGCCGGCTCGTTTCGCCTGCCCAACATGCTGATGCCGCCGCTGATGAACAATCACGGCAACTACATCGTCTCGCTCGGCAATGTCTGCCGCTGGCTGGCGACCAAGGCCGAAGCGCTCGGCGTCGAGATCTATCCGGGCTTTGCCGCCGCCGGCCTGCTCTACAATGAGCAAGGCGCCGTCACCGGTGTCGTCACCGGCGACATGGGCGTCGAGAAGGACGGAACGCACGGTCCGGGTTTCGCACCCGGCATGGCGCTGATGGGCAAATATGTGCTGATCGGGGAGGGCGCTCGCGGCTCGCTCGCCAAGCAGTTGATCGCCAGATACAAGCTTTCCGATGGCCGCGAACCGGGCAAATACGGCATCGGCCTGAAGGAACTCTGGCAGGTCAAGCCGGAGAACCACCGTCCGGGCCTGGTCCAGCATTCCTTCGGCTGGCCGCTTGACTTGAAGACCGGCGGCGGCTCGTTCCTCTACCATCTCGAGGACAATCAGGTGGCGGTCGGCTTCGTCCTCCACCTCAATTACAAGAACCCCTGGCTGTCGCCCTTCGAGGAATTCCAGCGCTTCAAGACCCATCCGGCGATCAGCGGGACTTTCGACGGCGCCAAGCGCCTCGGCTATGGCGCGCGCGCCATCACCGAGGGCGGCTGGCAGTCAGTGCCGAAACTCTCCTTCCCCGGTGGTGCGCTAATGGGATGTGCGGCGGGCTTCGTCAACGTGCCGCGCATCAAGGGCTCGCACAATGCCGTGCTGTCCGGCATGCTGGCGGCCGAGCATGTCGCAGAGGCGATCGGTGCCGGGCGCGCCAACGACGAACTCGCTTCCTACGAGGAAGCCTGGCGCGCGACCGACATCGGCAAGGATTTGAAGAAGGTGCGCAACGTCAAGCCGCTGTGGTCGCGCTTCGGCACGATCGTCGGTGTCGGCCTCGGCGGCCTCGACATGTGGCTGAACACGCTGTTCGGTGTCTCGCCCTTCGGCACGCTGAAGCATGGCAAGGCCGACTATGCGACGCTCGAGCCTGCCGCCCGGCACAAGAAGATCGCCTATCCGAAGCCCGATGGCGTGCTGACCTTCGACAGGCTGTCCTCGGTGTTCCTGTCCAACACCAATCACGAGGAAAACGAGCCGGTCCACCTGCTTGTCGGCGACATGGAACTGCAGAAGCGGTCCGAGCACGATGTCTTTGCGGGCCCCTCGACGCGTTACTGTCCGGCCGGGGTTTACGAGTGGGTCGACAAGGACGGCAATGCCGCCGCCGATCCCACGGCCAAGGATGTGCGCTTCGTCATCAACGCGCAGAACTGCGTCCACTGCAAGACATGCGACATCAAGGACCCGAACCAGAACATCAACTGGGTGCCGCCGCAAGGCGGAGAAGGCCCGGTCTACCAGGGCATGTAGGCTCGCGCCGGCCACAGCGTGCAAAGCCCCGACGACGGCTCGGGTCTCCCGTGGCAAGTGAAACATTAGGACTGTTGAAACTGCCGCGCGCTTATGGTTCCATTCCTTGACGATAAGGAGATGGCCAATGCGCCTGGCGGTTCTGGCATGCCTTGTGGCGATCGCTGCGCTGTTCGGTTTGGCTTCGGCGGCCTCGGCCGGCACCAGGGTGGTGGTCAAGACGCGGACCTACGACATCACCGGGAACACGGGGCTGGCGCTGATGCAGGCTATGGACCGCAAGGGGCCGAAGCACGGCTTCATGACGCACGCCATCGCGTTGACCGGCTACGCAGTGGATTGGGACCTTGACACCAGCCAGGACAATGGCGTTTGCCGCTTGCGGCGCGCCAACGGCACGCTCAATCTCTTTTATACGTTTCCGCGTGTCGCCTCGGCCACCACGCCGACGCTCCGGAAGCGATGGACGCGGTTCTTCGCCGGCGTCCGCGCCCATGAGGAAACCCATGGCCGCATCGCCAGGGAGATGATGCGGGCCACGGAAAGATCGATCTCCGGCCTCAGGATTGCCGACGACCGGTTCTGCTACAAAACACGTCGCGAGGCACAGCGACGTATCAAGGCCACCAATGCCGCATATGAGGCCAAGCAGCTCGCTTTCGATGCGCGCGAGCATCGCGATGGCGGCCATGTCCAGCATCTCGTCATCGCTTTGGTCAGGCCCTGATCCTTCAGCCTGGCGTCTTGCCGGTCTGGCTTATGGCCGCGGTCGCGGTTTCATGTTCGTCGAGCGGCTTTTGCTGGTTCAGCCTGAGTGAGAACTCCACCATGACCGGAAGGTGATCCGAGCCGGTGTCTTCCAGCCGTGTCGCGGAATGGATGGTCACGCCGCCCTTGCTGAAAACCTGGTCGATCGGCAGGCCGGCGAAGCGCCGCAGGAAGTCCGGCAGCTTGATGTGGATCCAGGTCGGGCCGGCGGACGGCATCACGGTCAGCCCGCCAAGCGCCGCGACCCGCCGCACGGCGGCACTCCATGGCGCGGCATTGCAGTCGCCCGCCATGATGGCCGTCTCGCCGAGCGCGGAAAGCGGCTCCGTCAACTCGCCGATCTGCCAGTACTGCTCGCGTGGCCACGGCCAACTGAGGTGGATCGCCGCGACATCGACGTCGATCCCGCCGAAGTCGACGGTCGCTGTCGCCATGGCGCCGCGCCTTTCGCAACGCGCCTCGGTGCCCGCGGCAAAGGGCCTCCGCGAGAGCAACGCGACGCCGAATATGCCGTTGGGATAGGGACAGAGGATCCGGTATGGATAGGCGCTGCTGATATAGCCAAGCTCGGTCGCCCACATCGCCGATACCTCGTCGAGGGTGATCACGTCGGGATTGGTCCGGCCGATCAGCGACAGCACCTTCTTCGGCGTCGGATTGTCGTAGCGCAGGTTCATCTGCAGCAGCTTGTAGATTGCGCGGTCTTCGTTCTTGGCTTCATAGGCGGCCTCAACCGGCCACAGGCGGGAGAAGGACAGCGACCCGGAAGTGGTGGCGAAGGCCGCCACGGCAAAAAGCAGTGCCACGGCCGCCTGCAGGCGAAATGTCGTGGCCAGCAGCGGCAGCGCGCAAAGCGCCATCAGCACGGCAAGGTGGACGCGGAAATGCGAGAAGGAATCGAAGGCGGGATGCAGCGTTCCGAAAAACCCGGCCACCAGAGCGATCGAACAGGCCAGCATTGCCAGGAATGCAACCGAAATCAGCAATGTCCCGAGGCTCGCTCTCTCCATGCCGCCTGCTTATCGGCAGAAATGCGGCCCAATCAAGATGAGAAATGCCGCCGCGGTGCGTGGCATCGGCCTACTGGAACGCCGTTTCCGAAAAACTTCTGAGCTTGCGCGAATGCAACCGCTCCATCGGCATTTCCGCGAGCTTCTCCATCGCCCTGATGCCGATGGTCAGGTGCTGC